>NZ_JBHWIV010000025.1:0-106802 GCF_042731675.1 Kitasatospora sp. NPDC059827
GGCACGGCGTCACATCGGACGGCCAGGTGGCCCTGGCCGAGGTCCGGGGCGCCATCGGGGCTTGCGCGGGTCCCGCGGCGCCGGGGCCTGCCGTGTGACCGCTCCTCGGGGCGGTGCCGGCGAGGCCCTCTGCCGAGGAGTCCGCGCAGGCCTCGTAACCCCGGCTACGGGGGGATCGGCACGGGTGGCAACGGCCCTGGTAGCCGGCACGCCCCACGCCGGCGCTGTGCCTGAACGTGAAGTGCGTGGTCGGGTCCTGTTGCTAGTTCGGGTGCCGGGTCGCCGTCCCGGCCGACGGCTGTGTCGGGCCGTTGCCGCTGCGCGGCCGTCAGTGTGGTCCTGGTCGGCGTGGTAGGGCCTGGCGTCCTGTGTCGGATCGTGGGCCGTAAGCACGGCATCGTGACCGACACGCTCGGCCTCGTGCGCGCAGTCCTGGTCACCGCGGACGGCGTTTAGGACTCCAATGTCGGCGCCTGCCTGATTGACCAGATCGCCGCCGACCACCCCACGGTCCGTAAGACCTGGGTGGACGGCGGCTACCGTAAGCGCCTCTTCGGTCACGCCGCCGCTCTCGGCATCGACATGGAGATCACCGCCCGTACACCCGGGAGCAGGGGCTTCACGGCAATACCCAAACGCTCAGCGGTAGAACGGACCTACGGCTGGCTCATGCTGAACCGCCGCCTGGCACGCGACTACGAGACCTCCCGGGCCGCTCCGAAGCCATGATCCACCTGGCCATGCCCGACCCCATGGCTCGCGGAATCACTGGCGAGTCCACCATCCTCTGGCGTGACCCGACATCGACGGACCAATTCCACATACCAGAATGAAGCAACGGGAGAAAACAGCCGCCGAGTCGCGAACACATGGGACCCGAGTCGAAAGGTCGCGCAGATAGTGGATAATCCGAAAGGATGAGTTGGAAGAATCGCTTCTCCAATTTTGGTGCCCTAAGGGTGGTATCGCACAATCTCCCTGGTGCCATCGAGTACCGCCTGAAAGGTCCCCCGGAAGCCTGGGCGCGGCGCCCGGGCGATGCCATTTCACAGGAGCGCACGGCGCAGGGGTGGCCCTGCGTCATGCGAGGAGGTGGTCAGTCCAAGGGGGATGACGGCCGCGGCCTCCGGGTCTTTGGAGGTCTGCCGGAGCTCGTACTGGACCCGCTCGCCTTCGGTCAGAATCCGGTAGCCGGTGCCGATGATGTCCGAGGCATGCACGAAGACGTCCGGGCTGGAGATGTCCGGCTCCCTCACCGCGTGGGCGTCCTCGGTGTCGGGTTCGGGCGGCGAAGGTGCAGCGTGCATCACGTCACAGGCGGGCAGGTCCCCACCTTGGATGAAGTAGGCGAAGATGTCGGCCCTGCACTCGTCGGCAGACTGGGGCTGCTGCGCAACGGTGGTGGCTTCCCGGTCATGTGGCGTGCTGCGGTTGCCCTGGACGATTTGTAATCCTATCGTCGGTCAGGGGGGCATCGCCGGACCAGGCGATGGAACTTCGATGAGGAGGCACTCAGATGCTTACTCAGACTACGCGGTCGGCCCTCGCCACCCAGGCGGAGCTCGACGCGCTCTGCATGTTGATCACGGAGGACGAGGCGACCGTCAGCGACGCGCCCACGTACCGTCCGGAAGCCGCAGCCCTGCTGCTGCTGGCAGGTGCCCTGCTGCTGTCTCCGAAGCCGCCGAAGGAGAAGACCCGGTAGGCCGGGACCGACGGTACCCGGCACCGTCCGGAGTTCGTGAAGGTACTACCGCTCGTGACACCGCGCAGCACTCTTTAAGGAGACGCACGCACCATGCCGACCGCCGATCTCTCGCTCCGTGACGAATATGCTGCGGCGGTGGAGCGGCTGGCAGGCCGCACCCTCGACGCCCTCCGGGGATTCGAGGGTGCGCTCACTTCCGCCGACCCCGACACCGGCCGTCCGCTCCTCGCCGCCGCCCGGGTGCTCGGGCCGGACGTGCTCGCACCCCAGGTACTGGGCGCGGCCGAGACCGACGAGCAGGCCGTCCTGTTGCTGACCGAAGCCCATCAGGCATTCCCACTCGCGGTCTTCCCGCCACCCGCCGATCCGGGATCCACCGGAGCCGCCTGGTCCGTCGACGCGGACCAGACCGCCGACGCCGTCCTCATCGCCGCGTGGAGGGACTGGGCCACCATTGTGCTGCTCTCCCGGACACCCGGCGCCGATACTCCGTTCCCCGAACCAGCCAGCTCCCCGGCGCAGGGCCGGGGCGCACCGCACCCCGACCATGCCCCTCGGCCTGAGCCCTACGCCTGGCAGGCTTGGTCGGTCCGGATGGCCCAGTTGTCGGCCCTCGCGCTCCCCGGGCTCGACGGCCCTGTGCACAACGCGGCCCGCGAGCACACCCTCGATCTGTCGCGCGGCGCCGTCCGTTCGCTGCTGCGCTGCGACTACCGGGTCGCCGCGCGGCTGACCCGATGGCTCGCCTGGCTCGCCGCCGACGGACGGCCGCTGCCCCTGGAGGTCGAACCTGTGCTGGACCGGATCCGGGCCGTGGGCGACGGGAACACCCGAACCACACTCGAACTCGCCATCGCCGGACACCTGCTGAACGGAGCAGCTGAATGATTGACCATCAAACTCTATCCTCTGCTCAACAATTAGGCTCCCGTGCGATGGCCTGGCTGCACGTCTGCCACGAGCGCGGCTTCGGCCGGCTCCCCGACGACGTCACCATCGACCTGGCCGATCCGAACAACGCCTACAAGCCGCTCGCCGAGTCCGCCCTGGCTGCATCACTCGTGCTGCGGGACGGCGTCACCGGCCCGGACGACGCCCGCATCGCCCGCCAACTCCTGGACTTCGGCTGGGCCCAGCTGCGGGAGGGAAACCTCCTGTACGAGCGGCTGCTGCAATACCCGGTGATGACCGACCCGCTGGAAACGTACGTCCACTTCGCCCGGGCCGGTTACCGGCACGCCCCGCTGGAGGAGCTGCTGGAAACCCTGACGAAGGTCCGCGGGATCCAGGCCATCGAGATGATGCCCAACCGGCGGCTCGCGCTCGCCAACGCGCGCCGGGTGATCGGACTGCGCAACCAGCCCGACGACTGGGAAGCCCTCACCGCTCGGACCTGGCTCGGCGCCACTCCGGAACCGTGGGCGATCGACTGGCTGACCGGCTACCACATCACCCACGCCGTGTTCCACCTCACCGACTGGGGTGCCCGGCCCGAGGGCATGCCCGAGCGGATGCGCGAGTACGTTCGCAACTGGCTTCCGGTCTGGGTCGACACCTGGCTGGAGGTCGGCCAGTGGGACCTCGTCGGCGAGCTGCTGGCGGTCGACTCGTGTATCGGGGAGCCCGTCACCGGCATACAGGGCTGGGAGGCACTGGCCGCGATCCAGCGCGAGGACGGACTGGTCCCGCGCGAGAGCGCCGAACCGGTCTCGAACGACCCCGAGCAGGCCTTCCGCGACCACGAGCACACAGCCGTCGTCGCAGTGGTGGCCGGTACCGTCACCCTGTCCCGGGCGCTAGGCGGCGCCGCGGTGGCGGCCTGAACGCGATGAACGAACCGGACGCGACGGGCGGCCCGGACATGACCGCCAGCCTGGACCGTGCCCCCCACCCGGACACGGAGCTGGGGGGCGGGGCGGACGTCAGCGGTCCGGGCTCGGACCACCTACCCGTCCTGGTCCGGGCCGCCATGCCGTACGCCACCGCCGTTACCCTTGCCGTGGCCCAAGGCAACCGGACCGCCGTCCACTGCCACGGGCTGACCGCCCGCGGCGGGGAACCCTGCACACCCGACACCCTCTACGAACTCGGCTCCGTCACCAAGACGTTCACCGCGCTTCTACTCGCCGCCATGGCGGCTCGGGGCGAACTCTCCCTGGACGACCCACTGGAGCGCCACCTCCCGCCGCACTGGTGCCCACCGGGCCTCCGGCGCGGCGGCCCGATCCGGCTGTTGCACCTGGCCACCCACACCTCCGGGCTGCCCAAACTCCCGCCCGGACTGCTCGCGACCGCGCTCCCCACCTGGAGCAGCAACCCGTACGTCGCCTTCGACGACCTGCGGTTGCGCGTCGGCGTGGCCCGGACCACCGTGCGCCACACACCGGGTACGCGGTACAAATACTCCAACTACGGCGTCGGCCTGCTCGGCCGGCTGCTCGCCGAGACGGGCCGCACCAGCTATGCAGAGCTGCTCGCCGACCGCCTCCACCGTCCGCTCGGCCTGCACACCACCACCTGCTCCCCCGACGCCCCGCACCGCGCCACCGGTCACCGGCGCGGCCGGCCGCTCCAGCCCTGGCTGATCCCCGGGCTGCCGGGTGCCGGCGACGTCCGGGCCGGCGGCGCCGATCTACTGCGCTTCCTCCGAGCCCACCTGTCGCCGGGCGAAGGCGAGTTGGGGCGCGCGCTGCGTGACGTCCAGCGCCCGCGGCTTCAGCTGGCGCGCTCGACGGACCGGCTCGGGCTGGTCTGGAACCTGCGCGGCACCGCAGACGGCCGCGACCTCTACTTCCACTCCGGTGCCACCCGCGGCTTCACCGCCTTGGTCGGCTTCTGCCCGCAGACCGAGACGGCGGTCGCGGCCCTCACCAACACCGGCCCGGCGCTCAACGGGCGCTTCGTGCAGTCGGCATACGACATCCTTAAGCAGCTCACGAAGCCGACGGACTGAGCGGAAGGCGGGCGGCCGGGCCCGGGTGGTCAGCGCTTCTCGGGGTGCGCGGCGTCGGCGACGCCTCCAACGCCCACCGGGCGCAGCCGAGTGACGGCTGAGGTTTGAGGGGGTGTAGTTGAGGTCCTGGATGGTGTGTGGGTGGGGTGAGAGCGGCTGGACGGGGCTCTGGGGCGTTGGGCGGGGGCGTGGGCTGGGGTGTTGAGGGCTCGGTGATGTTGATCTTTGGTGTAGTGGGATTTGCGGTGCGCTCATGGCTGTTTTCGTGTTTTGGCTGGTCAGTGCTGTTCTTCCTGATCAGACGGGGTGTTGTTGAGGCCGACCGGGCGCTTGCCGGGGCCTGGTTCTCACTGATCTTGGGGTGTTCTCGGATCATGTCGGGTACGGGCGGGGTTGGCCCGGCCGTGTTCTCGCTGGTGTTGAGGGATTCTCAGCCGGTTTCGGCGAGGTGATCCAGGCGCACGCTGTCGAGGGTGGTTTTGGTGATGCGTTCGGTGCCGTCGAGACTCGTAGCTCCCGGCGGCGGGGAACCACCGCCGGGGCTGTGGTGCCCCGCCGTCCGGAGCCCCTCTGCGGTGTACACGCCTTCTGCCGGGCGCAGTGTCACCTGTAGGCGTTCGTCGAACGGATCCGGGTCGCTTGCGACATCCGGTGGAGTCCCGGGGGTGGGAGGCGTGTCGGCCGGGAGCTGGGGACCGGGGGCCGGATACTCCGGTTCCAGAAGCCGGCCGGGCTGTGCGCCCCGTTCGGGCGGTGCTGCGATGGCCGCCGTCGGGACGGACGGTGCCGACCGTGCTGATCCCTTTGCCCCCTTGACGAGAAATGGATGTTCCCATGCCGATCACACCTGTCCCCGCGCGCCGGGCGTGCGGGGTCCTGCTGCCGGTGCTGGCACTGGTCATGCCGATCGCGGTGTTCGCCGCGACGCCCGCGCAGGCCGCCACGGTGACGTGCACGGTCAACGGTGTCGAGGTCACCGGCTCGACGATCTACGGAACGGACGGCGACGACACGATCGACTGTCCCGCGATCCCGAGCGGGGTCGTGGTCAACGGGGGGCGCGGCAACGACAGGATCACCATCAACGTCGGTGACAAGTACAGCCCGAACGTGGTCGGCAACAGGGGCGAGGTCAACGGGGGAGAGGGGGACGACATCATCACGGTGCGCGGCGGCGACGGAGGCGGCGACGGCGACGACGGCAAGGCCGCCAACACCGGCGAGATCTATGGCGGGGGCGGCCACGACACCGTGGTCCTGACCGGTGGCAACGGGCACGCCGGAAGGGCGATCGCCCCCCTGAGGGACTGCGGGAACGGCGGGAACGGTGGGCACGGCAACGACGGACACATCAGTGCGCAGGGCAGCATCACCGTGACCGGGGGATCGGGCGGCCGGGGCGGCTACGACACCGATCCGGTCAACTGCAACGGCGGCAGCGGTGGCGACGGCAACAACAGCCGCATCATCGGCAGCGGGTTCGACAGCAGGGTGAAGGCCGTGGGCGGGCCGGGCGGCGACGGCAGGTCGGTCGGCAGGGGCGGCAACGGCGGGATCGGCAACGACGGCCGCATCACCGTCGACCGCGGCATCGCGAGTTCGACCTCGGTGGAGGCCTACGGCGGACGCGGCGGCAACGCCGAGTTCAACACGAGCGAGTACCGCGGCGCGGGGGGCGAGGGAGGAGACGGGAACAACCGCACCATCGACATCCTCCACGCCGGCAAGGGGTACGTGAAGGGTGGTGACGGCGGCAACGGTCGGCCCCCCGGCTCGGGCGGCAAGGGAAACGACGGCACCGTCAACACCACCCCCAAGGGCAACTACGACGCCCCCGGCGGAGCTGACGGAAGAAGCTGACAACACCGCGCCGGCCGCTCACGTAGGGTCCGTGAGCGGCCGGCGCGTGTGGCGGGCGGGCCCGCCGCCACGACTCCTCCGCGACGTACGCCTTGTGCTGGTCGACGGTGAGCAGGACCGTTCAGCTCTGCGGGCTTGGTGAGGTGAGGTTGAACCCGGCCGTCCAGCCGTCGCGGTGGGCGTCGGCGTTGATGCCCTCGGGCGGTCCGCGTTGAGCCTGAGCTTGCCAGGCTCCGGAGCGTGGAGCTTGCCGGGGCCTGAACGGTCCGCGCTCCGGCCGGCCAGGGGACGGCAGCGATGGCAGAGCGCGGACGCGGGTGAGGCCCGTGCACCGGTTGTGGTGCTCGGTGTGGGCGAGGCGGTTTGCTTCGGGAAGTGAGCTGCAGACGGCGCAGCGGTCATGCCCGGAGCCGCTGCTCGATCGTGCCGGAGGCTGAGCCCGGCATGCTGGAGCGTTCCGGGGCGTGTCGGCTGCACCCGTCCTGGAGCCGGTGTCGGAGATGCCTGCGAAGGGTCGACGATACCCATGTCGTGATCATGTTCTGTGATTCCGGATCTCTCCCATGGTGCCGTGGCCGGTGGCTGTCCTGGGTCCGTTCCGGGCCGCCGTCGCGCCGTTCGGGACGGTGACCATACGGGCGGGCCTATCCGGCGTGTGCCGCGAAGATCCACACGGTTGCCGCGGTGATCGCCGCGTACCCGGCGAGGCCGGCCATCGCGACGGTGCGGTGCCATCGTTGTGTCCGGGCGGAGGTGCCGTCGTGGACGGTCCGGCGCCAGGAGACGACGGTGGCGATGACGGCCAGGAGGACGAAGGCGAGGGTGAGGAGGTGGAGCCAGTCGATGAGGGTGAGTCCCACGGTGCTGCTGATCACGGTGTTGGCCTGCTGCATGTTGAGCATGACCACGAAAAGCCCGCCGCCGAGTATGGCCAGGCGGCTTTGGAGGGTGTTCAGCCGGTCGGTCATGCCCAGTTGCGCGGCGTGGGAGGGGAGCAGGAAGGTGGCGGTGACCACGAGGACCATGAGGTAGAGCGGTCCGGTGAGTTTCCAGAAGACGGTGGGGTCCTCCCGGGCCAGGTCGATCTGGACGAGGATCCTGCTGTAGGCGCTGGTGGTGCCCGGCGGCAGGCTGGCGTCGCCGAAGTTCGTGGGGAAGACGTGCTGGGAGTCCGCGAGCCGGTAGCCGGTGATGCGCCATCCGGCCGGCCGGATGCCCTTGTCGTAGGACGAGTTGGCGGTATCCGGGACCATCCGGAAGTCACGGTTCTCCGCCGCCGCTGTGACCAGTACCTGGACCCGCTGCCTGTCGAAGGGGAAGGCACGGACGTCCCAGTCCTGCCGGAAGGTCCCTTGCAGCAGTATCAGGTCCCGGAACCTGCCCGCTTCCGAGGTCAGGACGGGATCGCCCTTCTCAGGGTTGTCGGCGTTGGTGAACGCGGCCGTGGGCAGCGGGTCGAGTGCCCGGTCCGGGCAGACGGACCACAGGTACACCCGCGCGGAGAAGACACGCTGGGCGGGAACCAGGTCGTACAGATCCGCCAGGTACGCGCCGACGTCACAAGCCGGTACGGACGACCCGGCCGACGGCGCCGCGTGCGCGGCCGGACGCCTGTCGGCATCCGCGGGCGACCACATCGCGCACAGGCAGGCCACCACGATGACGAGGGCCGCGACGACGAACGGCCGCCGACCGCGCACCGTCTGAACCAGGTCGCTCAACCCTCACCCCTCACTGATGTCGCCGTCCCGCCGTGCAGGGGCAGGTGCGGGCCTTACCCGGGCCGGCACCGCTCCGGTCCCGCTCTCGTGCCGTCTTGCTTGCCGGCCCCGCCCCGACCGCTGTTCGCCGGGTTCCTGGTCCCTGCGAGGTCCGATTTCTATGGGCTTGCGCTGGCCAGGACCGTGGCCGTCGGCCGGATTTGTCCTGGAGGACGAATCCGGGGAGATGTCGACGGAGCACTGCAGGAAGGCCCCCGACCCTCCTCCGCCCCCACCGCCTTGCCCACCGTCGGCTCCGGAGGGGGCATTGACCTTGGGGCTGCTGTTCGAGCCCTCGCCTCCGCCGCCTGCCCCCACAGGTAGACGGTGATGTGCGTGATGCCTTCCGAGAGTGGGAACTCGTCGGACTCGGTGAACACCACACTGCCGTGACGGGCGGCGCGAGGCTGTGCCTGCGCGGTCAGCGGCGAGGCCAGCAGGAGGGCCAGCCCCGTCGCGGTTGTCAGCGATCGGCGGATGGGGTGATTCACCATGGCAGTCCCTCCTCTCGCGGAGCCCCTTCCCCCAAGCATCACTTACGGCAACTATACGTGCACTTTCTGTGGTCGACCGGGGTGTAACCTGTGGCGGCGCCCTGGGAGTCCTTGAGTCGGTAGCCGGTGATGCGCCATCCGGCTGGCCGGATGTCCTTGTCGTAGGACGAGTTGGCGATGTCCGCCAACGTCCTGGCCGGGCATACACTTCCCGAAGTGTGCAATGTTTGCATACGCAAGGATGGCGGGATCGCATTCGCCTCCCCTTCTGAGTTGATCGGGACTCAATGAAACTCGGAATTCTGCGGCTGTACGGCTTGTCGCGCGACTCGGCGGCGGCCGGTGGGCGGGGCGTTCCGGCGGCGGTGGGCTCGTCGGGGCCGCGCCCACTCGTTCGATGCCGTTGGACAGATCACAGGCTCAGTAGGACGGCAGCCCGTATCGGCCACAGGCGAGGAAGCCGATGATCAGGGCCGCGACGACACAACTCATCCCGCCCACACCTGGACTGCGTCGCGCCCGCTCACAGTAGATCAGCCCCGCGGCCGTCAGAACGAGCCCGGCGCCGTAGCACGGCCAGCCGAGGCTGTTGCGGACACCCTCGGTTCCGAAACGGAAAAGTGGGAACGTCACGGCCAGAAGAACCATCGGAACCGCGAAGAATTTGTCCACTGCCGTCGAAGCCCGCTTCCCGGGCCCCCGGTCCGCCATTTCCCTCACCCCTTCACACACCGGGTGCTTCCCCCGGGCCGGAGGTCCGGGGGAAGCACCACCGACCGTCGCTTACGGAACCATCTTGATCAGCTCATCGAGGACCCAGGTCTGGGCGCTGCTGTTCAGGGCCCACCACGCGGCGCGCACAGCCCAGTTCTGGTTCTTCATCCACTTGTCGAAGGCTTCCTTGCCTTCCTTCGCCTTGCCGATCGCGCCCTTGATGAGGCCGGGGGACTTCTTCAGCAGGGCGATGACCTTCTTGCCCAGCTCACCCTTGGCGCCGAACGCGGAAACCACCCCAGCGGGAGCGTTCTCCCGCTGGGCCTCCTGCATGATCTCCTCGGAGAGGCGCTGGATCTCGGCGAGTTCGGCCGACGTGAGCTCGACGGCCTGGTCGCCCGCGGCTGAGGCCGCGACCGAAACCTGGGCTCCGTGATGGGCCTGAGCCGCGGTCGCGAGCGGCGCTGCCACCATCAGCGAGGCGGTGGCGGCGACGGTGGCGGCGACAATCCGCAGATGAGAACGCATAGTTCTGTAGTTCCTTTCATCGAATGCCGTGAGCTGGCGGGATTTTCCGGCATGCCCGGTCCCGCTCCTATTTTCTGACGGTCTCTCAGGAAACTCTCGGCCTGCACGGACGACCGTCAGGCGGGCCCAGCTTCTCCCGCACCACCCGGTTCTGTGATCCCCCGAACCGGCCGCTCGGGGACCGCCGACCGGCTGCCTGCCACCCGCCACCCGGCTGCCGCGGACCGGCCCGTCGGCGATGGTTAAAGTCCACGGCCTCTGCGGCCACGCAGCCTCCGTACGCCGATGACCGCTCCGAAACCGTGCTGGTTCGTACTCGCCGCGACCGGTTACATTGGACGCGGCGGCTGCGTGGATCGCGCCGCGCACGGGGCAGGTTCGGAACGGTCGACCGGATCCGAAGGAATCAGGACGACAGGGCGGGGCGCGGGCGTGATCCGGGTTGTGGTGGTCGACGACGAGGCACTGATCCGGTCGGGCTTCAGCCTGATCCTGAACGCGGCCGACGACATCGACGTCGCCGCCGCGGTCACCGGCGGACAGGCCCTGGACGCCGTCGCCGCACACACACCGGACCTGGTGCTGCTGGACATCCGGATGCCCGACGTCGACGGGCTGGCCCTCCTGCGCCACCTACGGCAGCTGCCCCACCCGCCCGTGGTGGCCATGCTGACCACCTTCGACTCCGACGAGTACATCGCCCAGGCACTGCGCTCGGGCGCCGCGGGCTACCTCCTCAAGGACACCGACCCCGACGACCTCGCACCCCTCGTCCGCTCGCTCGCCGACGGAGCCGTGGTCCTGGCTCCGCAGATCGTGCCGGCCGTGGTCGAGGGCTACCTGCGTCATCACCACGGCCTGGAGTCCGCCGCCGCCCGTACAGCCGCACTCGGCGCCGCACTCACAGGACGCGAACGCGAGGTCCTGCTGCTCCTCGCCCGGGGACTGACCAACACCGAGATCGGACGGAGCCTGCACCTGAGCGTCGGCGGCGTCAAGGAGCATGTCAGCGCGCTCCTGGCCAAGCTCGCGGTGAACAACCGGGTCCAGGCCGCCCTGTGGGCACAACGCGCCGGCCTGCTCGATACAGAGGGCGCTCAGTGAGTGCGGCCGGCGCGGCGGTGCGTGCCACGGTGAGCAGGTTGCGGGCCGCGAGGTCGTTGCCGCCGCGGGTGGTGGACATCCTGCTGGTCGTGGTGATGCTGGCCATCGAATGGGGCTTCGAGCTGTTCATGGTCTGCTACCAGCGCCACACGGGCTACGACCTCCTCGTCTTCGCCCCGCAAGAGCGGGCCGTCGAGTCCCTGATGATCCTCTCCGTGCTGCTGCGCAGACGGTATCCGGTCGCGGTGTTCAGCGCCGTTCTCCTGGCATCGGCTCTGACTGGAATCACCGACAACTTCCTGACGCTGGTGGTACTGGGCACTGTCGCGGAGCGCTCCCTGGGCCGGGCACTGGGCGCGGCGGCGGCCTACCTGACGCTGCGGTCGTGGACATTCTGGCAGGGCGCGCCTCTCGCGGGCGGCCCCGTGTACTACCTGCGGCTTTCGGAATGGGCCGTGCTCACCGCCGCGGCAGTCCTCCTCGGCCGCCTGATACACACCCGCCGGGTACTCGCCCGAAGCATGGCCGAACTCCGCGAGACCCAGGAACACGAACGCGAACTGCACGCCCAGTCCGTCCTGGCACGCGAACGGGCGCAGCTGGCAAGGGAGATGCACGACGTGGTCTCCCACCAGGTGAGCCTGATCGCGGTGGGCGCCGGAGCCCTGCAGATCGGGGCGGACAGCAGCGAGACGAGGGAGGCGGCGCGCACGATCCGCAAGCTGAGCGTCACCACCCTGGAAGAGCTACGGCACATGGTCACCCTGCTGCGCGCCGTCGGCAGCACGGACAGCGGGATCACCCCCCAGCCCACCCGGGAGCGGCTCACCGCTCTGGTGACGGGCAGCGGCCTGGACGCCCGTCTGATCGGTGAGGTACCCGAAGGCGCCGGCGCGACCGTGCAACGGGCGGTGTACCGGATCGTCCAGGAAGCCCTGACCAACGTGCGCAAGCACGCCCCGGGCGCCACCGCGACGGTCGAGATCCGCCACCACGGACAGGTTCTGGAGGTGACCGTGACCAACACGGCCCCGACCCGGGCCGCTCTCCAACTGCCAGGCTCCGGGCTCGGCCTGGTCGGACTGCGGGAACGAGCCGAAAACCTCCACGGCACCCTGGCCTGCGGCACCACCCCCGACGGCGGCTACCGCATCCACGCCACCCTGCCCGGAATCGGGCACTGACCGCCGCCACGCCGCACACGCCCGTCGCCGATCAGCGAGGCCACGCGCGGGAGATGAACCGTGTCCCAGACGGGCCGACGCCGCGACGCTGCAGAGGGGGGTCGGGCAGGCTCCCGCGTGCGGACGGCCCTGCCTGAGATCAACTCGTTCGCGGCGGACGGGCAGCCCTGTGACTGGCTCGGTTATCAACGGCGAGGCCCGGGCGGGCGTCGAGGACGACCCGGCCATCGACCAGGGCCACCCAGCCGTCCAGACCGTCCAGCTTCGCGGCCTGGACGCCGGTGAGGTCGTCGGCCTTTCGCTGACGGCGCATTCAGGCGTCCACCGCGTCGCCGTCACACCACTGCCCGGGCCGGCCGCCCGAGCCATCGAACAGCGGCGTTCGCTTGCCTGACGCGGATCACCAGGACGGTACGTTCTTCGCTCACTCAAGAGGCGATGCGCAGCGCCGCCGGGCGCCAGACCGCCCGACGGCAGTATGTGACCGTGCGACGATCAACTACCGGATGAACCTTGGGATCCCTGGCAGGTACTGGTCTCGCTTTTCGTTACCATGCGGTCGAGCACGTCTTCCGCGCGCCCGACAAGGTGCTCGTCAGGAACACCACACCTGACCATCGTCCGACCAACCCGCCTGAGCCTTGCCCCGGTCGTCGCCGTCCAGGCCCAACGCGGCGAGCACGGCGTTGAGTTCGGTCGCCGCCGCTCTGGCCTCAAGCCAGGCAGCTTCGTAGCCCACCCCTTCGAGCATCGGCCCGCCCGCCGGTTCGGTTGAGCGGACCGGCGAGCCGTTGATACGGCTGGTGGCGCGGCGGGTGGTGGCCTGCACGAGGGGGCGGGAGCTGGGGACAGCGGTCTTTCCGGAGAGCGGATTGTCGACGCCGAGCTGAGCATCCGCACGCGTACGGCCGGGGCCGGTCTCCATGGTGGAGACCGGCCCCGGTGTCGTTCGGTCAGGCGACGGGCGTCTGGGCCGGTTCGGGTCCGGTGACGCGCTGGGCGTGTCCGGGTGCCGGGGCGGACTTCCCGTCCGGGATCGCGGACTGCGGGGACTACTGGCCGGGGATGGAATCGAGCAGGGCCATGACGAAGGCGCGGGGGGCGGTTTGGGCGCCGGTGCCGAAGGCGAGGGCGAGGAGGTAGCCGACGGTGGCGTCCTGGGGGTCGACGGGGCGTTGCCAGGCCGCGGAGATCCATTCGTTTCCGTGGGCCTCGAAGGTGGCGATGTCTTCGCCGTCGCGTGTGAGGGTGCTGGTCTCCGTGCTCCTGGCGGCGAGCCGGTAGGCGGTGGTTCCGAGGAGGGCGTCGACGTACCAGGTGCCGCGGCGGAATCTGGCGGGGCCGGGGGTGAGGGCGAGGGGCTCGTCCTGCACCTGGGCGGTCAGGAGGGTGCTGTCGCCGGTGCCGATCGGGTACGGGGCCTGCGCGGCGCTACCGGGCCTGCGCCGGACCGTGCCCGTGGGGACGAGCTCCCCCGAGACCTCGGCGAAGCCTCCTGCGGTGTCGAGGGTCACGGCCAGGGTGCGGAAGTACTGGTCCTCGACGGCGTGGGTGGTCATGCGGACTCCAGGGACGTGGGTGGGGCGCCGGTGAGCTGTGTGGTGACGAGCCGGCGGTAGGTCGGGGTGGAACGGGCGAGTTCCCGGTGGGTTCCGGTGCCGACCACACGCCCTGTGTCGAGTACGACGACATGGTCGGCACTCAGGACGGTCGACATGCGGTGTGCGATGAACAGGATGGTGCAGCGGGTGGAGACACGGGCCAGGGTGGTGCGCAGTGCCTCCTCGTTCTGGGCGTCGAGGTTGGAGGTCGCTTCGTCGAGGAGCAGGACCTGGGGGCGGCGTAGGAGGGCGCGGGCGATGGCGAGGCGTTGGCGTTCACCGCCGGAAAGGGTGACACCACGTGCACCGACGGGGGTGCGCAGGCCCGAGGGGAGTCGCGTGACCAGGTCCTCGAGGCGGGTGTCGCGAAGTGCTCGGGCCAGGGCCGCGGGGGTGACGTCGGTGGTGCCGTAGAGGAGGTTCTCCTCGAGGGTGCCGTCGACCATGGGAGCGTCCTGTTCGACGTAGGCGATGTCGCGCCTGCTCTCGGCCCGTGTCATGCCGGCCATGTCGGTGTCGTCGAGGTGGATGGCGCCGGTCTGGGGGTCGTAGAAGCGTTGCATGAGCGAGAACAGCGTGGTCTTTCCCGAGCCGGACGGACCGACGATCGCGGTTTGCGCGTTCCGCGGCGCGACGAAGGAGACGTCGTGCAGGGTGGTGTCCCGGCCGGCGTAGCCGAAGGTGAGATTGCGGACGGAGACCTGCGGCGGGGTGCGCAGCCGTGACCGGACGGGTACTTCGACGTCTTCCTCGATCGGCATCTTCTCCACCTGCTCGACCCTTACGAGGGCTCCCAGGCCCTGTTGCAGAGTGGTGGTTCCGGTGATCAGCGAGATGATCGGTGAGCCCACGTTGAAGAGGTAGAGCAGGAACGCGATGAGTGTGGCGAGGTCCAGGCTCCCGGTTGCCGTCATGACCCCGCCGACGCCGATGACGGCGAGGAAGGAGGCCTGGATGGCCAGCTGGCCCAGAACCGCGATCGTCGCGCTGTAGCGGGCTCCGATCAGTCCGGCACGGTAGGCGCGTTCGGCGGCTTCGGTTGCGCGCCGGGTCTCGACCGCCTCGGCTCCGTTGGCCTTGACGGTGCGGGCCGCGCCGAGGGACCTGTCGAGCGCGGCGCCGATCGCGCCCACGGAGTCCTGGGCCTGGGTGACCGTCCGGCGCAGACGGGGCAGCACGATGCCGATTCCCAGGCCGATACAGGCCAGGACGGCGAGGGTCACCGCGAAGAGCACCGGGCTGAGCAGTCCCATCAGTACGAGTGTGGCGATCAGGCCCAGGGCACCGTCGACGATCTGGATCAGACCGCCCGTCGCACCCGCCTGCACCAGGGTGCTGTCGGAGGTGACCCGGGAGGTGAGCTCCGCCGGCGCGGCTCGGTCCAGTTCGGGGACCCGCAGTCGAACGAGCCGCCAGATCAGTGCGCGGCGGACGGACAGCACGACGCGTTCCGCGGTCCGTTCGGCGAGCCATGCCTGTATCCAGGTGAAGAGGACCGACGTGACGAGTAGCCCCGCCAGCCACCAGAAGCCGGCGCCGGCGCCGAGGCCCGCACCGAGGGACTGCAGGACGTTCTGCACGATCAGGGGCTGCGCGAGCGAGGCGGCGCTGCCCAGCAGGGTGAGGGCCAGAACCGCGAGAAGGATCCAGCGGTGGGGCTTGGCGTAGGCCAGCAGGACGCGCAGGGACCCGCGAGCACTCGAGTCGGTCTCCTCTTTCACGGCGGTTCCTCCGGTGTCCGTCCGGCGCATCGCCGGTTCGGGTGGCCTCGCACGAATTCAGGAGGGGTAAAGCATCGGAAAAACCAGAGTACCAAGATTCACAAAGGAGGCGACGGTTCCGAGAAGTCTTTTCGCACTCGCTTCGCTTCCATGGCCACAATTTTTTCTTGTAGCGGTGACAATATTCTTCATTTACGATCCCATGGCTATTCGTTTGCTCCCCTTGTAGTCTTTGAGACCTGCTCGCGGGTTCGCCGACTGCGGAGCCCCGAGCGGATCACCCAGAGGTATCGCCGAGAAGGGAAATCCTCATGGAAACGATGAACGAGCGCGATGTCTTCGAGGGCTACGCGTCCTACACCACCGCCTCCGAGCTGGGTCTCTACGACGGGGCCGAGGCGCCCGAGTTCGCGGTCAGCAGTGCGATCTGCCTGCGGGCCACACTCGTGGTCGCCAAGTCGAGCCAGAAGTGCGCGCAGAGCATCGGCCACTCGGTCGCGTCCAAGTGCTGATCCGCTGATCGGTGCAGTCCCGGGGTGGGGCCCCGGTCTCACCCGGCCTCACCCCGGCACATCGGATACGCGCCGGCGAGAAAGGGAACGGAGTCATGGACGACGAATCTCCGCCGGAACAGCTCGATCCATTCCGCTACACCCCTTTCACCCCGCGGCGCCTTCTACTCGTCGGCACCGGGGCACTGGGCGTCTCCTTCCTTCCGTTCTGGGTCAAATGGTTGGCGACCGTCCACCCCGATGTCCAGGTTCGGGTCGCCCTGACCCGTTCGGCCCGGCGCTTCGTCTCGGAGGAAGCCCTGGCGGTGCTGTCCCGGCGGGCCGTCATCAGGGACGAGTGGGACGACCAGCACGGGGTGGAGGCTCTCCACGTGACGATCGCCGAATGGGCGGAAGCGGTCGCGGTCTATCCGGCGACGGCCCACTTCACGGCCCGCTTCGCCCTGGGCCTCGCGGACACCCCGGTGCTGCTGGGCCTCCAGGCGACGGATGCCGTGATCGGCATCGCGCCGTCGTACCCTCCGCACGCGCACCGCAGCCCCGTCCTCCAGCGGCACGTGCAGACCCTCCGGGCGCTCCCCCGTGTCGTGGTGCAGCCGACCATCCCGGCGGTCAGCGCCACCACCGGCGCCCTGGACGACGGAAGCGCCGGCTACCTGTCACAGATGCTCTCCCTCATGGAGGAGCGGCACTCCCTGCTGGCACGGAGCCAGAGGAGTGCGCCATGACCCGTCCCGGCGCCGCGGCCGGTGCCGCCAGGCACTTCGGTACCAGGCTGTGCCGCACCACCGTCCGCGCATCGCACCGCAACCTGTACCGCTGGGAGGTCCGGTGCCTTCCGGAAGCAGGTACCGGACCCGCCGGTACCGTTCCCTCGGTACGGTCGGCGAACGCTGCCGAGTGCGTCGCCCCGAAGCCCCTGGCCGACGGAGCACTGGCCTACGACCTGCACGGACCCTACTCCGCCGCGGACTGGCTCCTGGACCCGCGGCCCGCGGCCTCCGCCTTGGTCACCCGAACCCTGCACACCGTCGGCACGACGATGCGCACCGCGTCCTGGGACGACACCGGCGTCCCCGCCCAGCGACGGCCGCCACCAGGACTGTGTCGCCTGGCGCGCTGGCTCACGAACGAGAACCCGCAACCGGGCACCGCGCGCCTGACGGACGGGATACGACGGATCTGCGGGTACCGGCGCATGAGCACCCTGCACGAATGGTGCCACCATGCGTGCTCCGGACCGACCACCCGAATCTTCGGGGACCTCTCCCTGGCCACGATCGTGCCTCCCCTACGAAGGGGCCCCGTGGAGATCATGCTCGGCCCGGAGAGATCCCACGGGCCGGAAGGGTTCGACCTCGGGTGGCTCCTGGGAGAACTCCTGGAACTCCACTGGCTGGCCGCTTCCGCCGGAAAGGTCCCCCGCCACGCCCACGCAGAGATCGCACACACGCTGACGGCAGCCCACGGCCCGGTTCCCGAAGTCTCCACCGTCGCCCATGCGGCCGTCCTACGGATCCTGACCCACATGCACGACCACGCCGCCTACGTGGCATGGAACGAAGAGTTCTCCGACTACTTCGGACTCATCGCCGAGCTTGTCGACCACGACGGGCTGCAGGTACTCGAACTCGCCGGGAGGTGCGCCGGATGAACACGACGGCCAGGAGCGACGCGTCGTCCCTGGAGGAGGTACAGGCGGAAGACTCCACCAGGGACCCCGGTATCGCACGGCTCATGCACCGCCTCGGCCTGGGGGAGTTCATCGCCGACGGCATCGATTCCTTCATGGGACAGCACAGGAACTGGGCCGGAAGGACCACCTCCGGAGCAGAAGTACTCATCAAAGACCTCGCCTCGGCCCGGGAGACCCCCTCGCCCGGGCTGAAACGCTCCATCAGCTACGAGAGAACGGCAGCCGCGAGGAAGCCCCCCGGCGCGCTGAGGTCCCCCCGCTGTCTCGGGTGGGACACGGAGAGATCACTCATCGCCTTCGAATACCTGCGGGGACGGAAGACCGCATCCGCGCTCATGCTGGGAGGGCGCTTCGGCCCCCCGCAGTGGCATGCGGTAGGACTCGCGGTGGGAGATCTCCACGCGTTCACGCCCCGCCCGGGGCCACAGTGCATGCTGGACACCTCACCACCCGCGTGGCCGCCCCTGGACTGGCTGGAGGCACTTCCCTGGCCCCAGGCCCAAGAGTCCTCCATGGCGCAGTTGGCCGCCTGGCGCCTGATCCAGGACGATGCAGCCCTGGTCACAGCCTTGCGGCGGCTACGGTGGCAGGAAGGGCACACGTCTGCCGTTCCGTCCCACTGCGACCTGCGTCTCGACCAGATCCTCCAGTACCACGGCACTCTCCACATCTGTGACTGGGAGGAGTTCCGCCTCGCCGATCCAGCCCGCGACCTCGGTTCGCTGCTGGGCGAGCTCCTGTTCCACGCCGTCCTGTCGGCGCTGAGCGACCTCGGAGCCGACAGCGGCAGTACCCCGTCACACGAGCGGATCCTCGTGCGCGGCACCACGAGCATCCGCCGTCACCGGCCGCACATCGCCGCGTTCTGGCACGGTTACGCCCGGACCTCGAGCGCGCCGCCGGACCGAGCCCTGGCCACGCGCGCGGCGGCCTTCGCCGGCTGGCACATGTTCGACCGGCTCCTCGCCGGTTCCGACGAGCAGGCCCGGCTCAGTCCCGTCGCCCGTGCCGCGGCCGGTATCGGACGGTCCCTCGTCCTCACCCCCGAGCGCGCCGTCTCGCTCCTCGGCCCGCGCAGCGGCCAGGGGGGAGCGTGATCGCCGTGACGGACGATGCCGTCCTCAACGAACGCCTGTCCACGGCGCTGGCCGACGTCACGGTCGAGCCCGGCGCGCGACGTGCCTTCGTCGGGCCCACCGTGCTCCGCACGGACAGCGCACGCGCCCTACGCGCGCAGTTGTCCGACGCCCTCTACGCGACCTTGCACGCCGGCCACGGCGCTCACCGCGCCCGCCCCTCCGGCGAGCAGCCACGCGCCCGAACCGTCCGCGACCACGACTTCGAAGCCCGGCTCGCCCGGTGCGTGCCGCACCGACACACCCGCGCCCGCGGCGTGCTGCTCGGCACCAGTGCCCGAGGCCCGATCGTGCGCCTCGCCGACGTCACCGTCCTCCTGTCCCAGGAGCAGGTCGTCGGAACGCTCCCTGCGCCGGGCCACACCGTCGACCTCGTTCTGGACGCCGCACGGCCGGTGCTCTCCCCGGGGTTCTTCTACGTCCACGGCAGCCGGCTGACCCTCCTGGACGGCCCGGTCCGACGCGTCTACCTGCACATCACCACCGCGTCCGCGGCCCCCGGCATCCTGGCGACCACCGTCGCCGTTCTGGAACGACGCCAGGCCCGCTACCACCTGAAAGTGCTCTCCGCACCCGACGGCTTCCCCCGTCGGGACGCCCTCGTCATCTACCTGCCACCGGACGGGGAGGCGATGGCGCAGCACGTGGCCGCCGCGCTGACGGGGCACCCCGGTATCGGATCCGACACCTCGGTCCTGGCCGCCCCTCTCGCTCCCGGCGTCTGCACGGCCTGGGAGCCCTCCGACCCCCGTGCCGGCATGCGAGGCATGAGTTTCGGACAGCACCGGAGCTTCGCGATCGCCGAAGGGCTCGTCGCCCACGCCACCGACCCCAGTCCCGGCCACCGTGCCGCCGCCGTGGCACATGCCTTGCGCGCCGCCGACATCGACCCCTTGGAGCCCGCGCGCAACCTCAGCGGATGACGATGAAGGAGAATCTCAATGACCGTGTCAAGCCGCTTGCGTGACCGGCGGAGCGGAGGTGAACAGCCTTTTGTCACGCAGCATGGCCCACAGGACGTCGACCCGGCGGCGGGCGAGTGCCAGCAAGGCCTGCGTGTGGAGCTGCCCCTCGGCGCGTTTCTTGAGGTAGTAGTCCCTCGATGGTCCCGGCCGCATCATCGCGGACTGCGCGGACATGTAGAACAGCCAGCGCAGGCGTCGGTTGTAGCGCTGCGGCCGGTGGTAGTTGCCGGTGCGGCGGCCGGAGTCGCGGGGGACCGGTGCCAGGCCGGCGTGGGAGGCCAGACGGCCGGCGTCGCGGTAGCCGGACAGGTCCCCTGCGACGGCGACGAACTCGGCGCCCAGGACAGGGCCCATGCCGGGCATCGACTCGATGATCTCGGCGCGCTCGTCGGTGCGGAACGTCTCGCGGATCTCCCGGTCGTTGTCCTTGATCCGCTCGTCCAGCGCCAGGAGCTGATGGGCCAGGTCGCGCACCAGCTTGGCGGCCCGGGCCTCTCCCGGCAGGGCGGTGAGCTGGGACTGGGCGGCGTCCACCGCCTTGGCAGCGACGGCGCCGGCGCCGCGGACCTTACGGCGCTCCAGCCAGGTCGTCAGCCGGTTGACACCGATCCGCCGAAGGGCGGCCGGGGTCTGGTACTCGGTCAGCATCACGACCGGGCCCTTGGCCGCGGAGTAGTCGAATGCCCGTTCCAGGGCCGGGCAGACGCCGACCAGCAGGTCCCGCAGCCGGTTGATCAGCCGGACGCGGTCGGCGATCAGGTCGCGCCGGTAGCCGGTCAGCAGTTGCAGTGTAGAGACCGGTTCGGGCGGCGTCTCGATGGGAGCGAAGTCCCGGCGCATCCGGGCCTGGTCGGCGATGACCAGGGCGTCCTTGGCGTCGGTCTTGCCCTCACCACGGTAGGCACCGGTCATCCGGTTGACGGTACGGCCGGGCACGTAGACCACCCGCTGGCCGTCGGCGATCAGCAGGGCCAGCAGCAGTGCCGAGGCCCTGCCGGAGATGTCCACCGCCCATCGGACTTCGCTCGCCTTCTCCCGTGCTGCGGCGATGAGTTGGATGATCTGCGACTCGTCGTTGATCACCTTCGTCGAGAACAGCGACCGGCCCTCGGCATCGACCGCCACCGCCCAGTGATGCCCCTTGCCGGCGTCGATGCCGACCCATATCCGCTCGTGCGGCGTGCCCACGCCCATCGCTCCGTTCCACCGTAACCAGCGCTTTCGTGGCCCGAGGAACACTCCGCCGACAGGTCCTTAACCAGCGATGACCGCAGTTCCCAATCAGCAGTCGGAGCGTCCCGGAGGACCGGGCGACCATTCTCCTGAAGCCATCAATGGCAGACATCCCATCAGCCACACCCGGTCCCCCCGGACCGCCTCACATTCTTAAGGAACCCCCATGACCAAGCCCCCCGCCCCCACCGACACCCACTTCGCCGACGTCTTCGCAGACCACTACGACCTCGTCTACCCGCCCACCCCGGACATCGACGATCTCATCGCCTTCCTGGAACAGCGGCAGGCACCCCCCGGCAGCGTCCTGGAGTTCGGAGTCGGAACCGGTCGTGTCGCCCTCCCCCTCGCTCGGCACGGCTTCACGGTCCACGGCGTCGACGCGTCCCCGCGCATGCTCTCCCGGCTGGCCGACAAGAACCCCGACGGTCTGGTGACCACGACCTGTGGTGACTTCAGCGAGCTCGCCCTGGGCCGGACTTTCGACTTCGTCATCGCCCCCTACAACGCCCTGTACTGTGCCGCCAGCCCGCAGGAGCAGATCGCGGCCTTCAACGCGATGGCCGAACACACCCGGCCGGGCGGCTACACGATCATCGAATCCTTCGATCCGAGCCTGCTCCACGTCCAACAGGGCACGAGCGTGTCGACGCGCCCCATCGGCGACGAGGGCATCATGATCGAATCAATCGACACCGTCCCCGAGCACCAGTACGCCATCGTCTCGGCGGTGTTCCTCCGCGACGGGTCCCCGCCACTCACCGCGACATCGACCCTGCGGTACATCTGGCCGGCCGAGATGGACCTCTACGCCGGCGTGGTCGGCCTCGAACCGGAGGACCGGTACCTGGGCTGGAACGGCGAAGCCTTCCGTGCCGGAACGACCCGCCGGATGACCATCTCCGTCTACCGCCGCCCCGACTGATCCCCCGCAGCCCCGGTGCCCACGATGACCCCCAGCACGCAGACCGTGCGGCTGGACAACGGGCTGCGCCTCGTTGCCGCACAAGCCGCCCACCGGCCCGTCACCGCCCTCGACATCGCCGCCGGCTCGCGCAACGACCCCCCGGCGCTGCTCGGCCTCGCGCACCTCGTCGAACACCTCATGTTCCCCAGAGGGGGACCCTCACAGGTCCTTGGCTCCCACACGGCGCTGATCGAGGCCGCCGGCGGTACCTGTGGTGCGACCACCTACCGCGACCACACCAGCTTCCACACCATGGTGCCCTCGCGCGAGGCCGACACCCTCTACCGGCAGGAAGCCTCCCGTCTCCTCCACTTCGCCCCGACCCCCGAGCAGCTCCGGACCGAGGTCCGGGTCATCGCCCAGGAGATCCGAGAAGCCGGGACGGGGCCTCTCCGGCTACCGGTCGACCGTATCCGGGCACGGCTCGTCGACCACGGCCACAACGGATTCGGGGACACCACCCACCTCGCTCACGCCACACTGCAGCAGGTCCACCGCTTCCACAGCCACCACTACGGCCTGGAACACACGGTGGTCGCGATCGTGGGGCCCGACGCGCCTTCCCGGACGCTGGCCCGAGCAGCCCGCCGTTTCGCCCCGCTCCCCGCCCGCCCCGGTGCCCTGTCACCCGACGCCACCACCACAGCAGTCCCGGCCCACCCGGCGTCCGTCCTCACCCAGTTCCCCGGCCCCGCACCCTCGCCCACCGTCCTCGCCGTCGGCTACCTGCTGCCCCCGCCCGAGCCGGGACGCCCGGAGTGCACCGCCCAACTCGTCCTCGCCGAACACCTCAACCGCACCGTGCTCCCTCAGCTCACCAGGAGAACACCCGGCCTGCTGACAGCCCGATGGACCCACGGCTACTACGGCGAGCCCTTCCACACCATCGAGCCCGACCTCGCCCACTGCTCCATGCTCCTGGACCCACTCGGCAACCCACGGGGCGTCACCACCGCCCTCCAGAGCGAGTTGCACCGCATCGCGTACTCGGGCCCGGGCGAACCGGACCTGAGACGCGCCGCCGGCGCGCTCCAACTCGCGCACTGGCAGCGCAAGGACGCAGCAGCCGAACACGCACGCATGCTCAGCCGCTACGCGCTGCTCTACGACGACGCCGACTGGCTGGAACACCTGCCCCGGGCCATCCAGGGCATCACCACAGAAGCCGTCCAGCACGCAGCCCGAACGCTCCTGCACGGCCCCCACGCGGCCGAGATCCTCAACGGCGGAAACCTCCGATGAGCACCACCACCTTGGACAACGGACTACTGGTCACACTGCTCCCCACCCACCACATACCGGTCACGGACATCCGCCTGGTCATTCCGGCCGCGCGAACCGCCACCGCGCTCCCGGCAGCTGTCGACGTCCTGGCCGCAGCCGTCCTGGCCGGCAGCCGGCGCACCGACCGCACGGCCCTGGCCGACCGGGCAGCCGACGTCGGAGCCGTTCTGAACGCTTCCCTCACGCCGGAGTCCCTCGTCCTGTCCGCCACCGTACTGTCCAGCGGTACCGTCACCGCACTGTCGCTCCTGGCCGAGGTCTGCACCGCCCCCGCGTACGCCGCGGGCGAGGTCGACCTCGCCCGCGGCAGGCTGGCCGCCACCACGGGCTCCCCTCAGCCCGCCGCCCGTCTGGAACGCCAGCTGCTACGCCACCGGTTCGGCGAGCACCCCCTGACAGCCGAACCCCCCACCTCGCAGGAGTTGCTCGAGGTCACCCGCGAAGACGTCGTGCGCACGCACCACCACCTGGTCGTTCCGCAGGGAACCACCCTGCTGGTCACCGGAGACTTCCGCCCCACCACCGTCCTGACCGCAGTGGAACTCGCCTTCGGCCCGTGGACGGGCCCGCCGTCCCACGCGGTCCGTCCCCCGTTCCCTGCCCACCCGCAGGCGGGCTCCTTCACGATGCACCAGCTCCACACCTCCGAGTCGATCACCGCCGTCGCCGCGACCTCCGTCGCTCTCGATCACCCGGACCTGCCCTCGCTGCACCTGCTCAGCCTCGCGCTCGGTGGTATGCGGTCCTCCAGACTGGTCTACACACTGCGCGAGAGAACCGGTCGCGTCTACGGAGTGGAGTGCGGCCTCCGGCACACCCGTGTCGGCTCCTGGCTCATGGTGCGCGCCCGCTCCGCCCCGCGAACCGGACACCGCATCGCCGCCGACATCCACCGCTGCATCAACACCGTCGCCATCTCGGGGATCACCGAGCAGGAAGCGGAAGCCGCACGTGATTACGCCATCGGATACACTGATCTGGCGATTTCAAACCAATACAGTGCGGCAAACGCCTACGCAGGGTTCTTGATGCAAGGCATCGATCCAACATGGCCTTCCGATTTCTCGGAATCACTGCGGATCGTGCGACCCCATGACATCAACGCGGCCGGAAAGTATCTCCGGGACTCGCTCACCACAGGTGTTCTGGACAAAACCCCCCGAGGCTGGCCAGGCTGAGGGAAGTGCCATGGACGTCAATCTCCGGCTGCTCGAGTCGCTTCTCGCCGTGGCGGAGGAGGGAAGCATCTCGCGAGCCTCCGTACGCCTCCACCTCACCCAGCAAGCCGTCAGCGGACACATCGGCCGGCTCGAAAAGGCCCTGGGGCACTCACTGTTCAAACGCACCCCGCAAGGCACCTCCCTCACCCCCACGGGCGAGGCCGCGGTCCGCCACGCTCTCCAGATACTCAGCGCCGTCGACAGCATGGTGGCCGAGATCGGTTGCCACGCACCCTCAACCCTGCGGATGGTGTTCAACGTCCACTGCACCGCGCGGTTCCTGCCGAAGGTGACCGCTCACCTGCGCCAGTGTGTACCGGGGATCCGGATTCAGGCCATCCCGACACTGAGCCGCACCGAAGCCGTCCAACTCCTGATCGAGGACCGGGCCGACGCCGCCCTGCTGTGGCTCCCGGTCGGCGACGACAGGCTCGCCGTCTCCCCCATCCTGTCCGAGCCCCGAGTGGTCGCCGTCCCCCCGGACCACCGGCTCGCCGAAAGGTCGCAGGTAGCTCTCGCAGACATCACCGACGAACCGATCATAGGACCGCACTCACTCATCCCCGCCGAAGTGCGGCGAGAATGGTTCATAGAACCACGCCCGAACAGCCACCCCGTCCAGTACGGGCCAGAGGGTCGCACACCGGAGGAATGCCTCCAATTCGTCGCAGACCACTACGGCATCTGGATCGCCCCGGAAGCCATGTCAAAACATTTCACCCACCCGGTCCTCTCGTGGCCGTCCCTCACCGACGTCGCCCCCATACGCGTGGGCCTGGCATGGATCCACCGTCGAACCTCCCCGTTCATGATGAATCTACTGAACACCAACAAACCTCCCAGCCGATTATCCTGCGACCCACTCGGGGATCCGCAGCCCCGACTCGCATGCCTGGCAGTCTGCTTGCTGCCGCGCCGATCGCGGTGCGGGGTTCCAGCACGCGGCGTGGGTCACCCGGCCAATCGGTCGAGACGCGAACGCCCGGGAGCGCAACCACGCCTACGCCCGCGCCAGGGCCACCGGCGGCCCTGGCCTGGGCTTTGGGGAGGGCCCGCTGTTCGGCGAGGAAGAGGTGGGCGGCGCTGACGAGGGTGACGTGGCGGTGCCAGCCGATGTAGGAGCGGCCCTCGAAGTGGTCCAGGCCCAGGCGGGTCTTCAGCGCGCGGTAGTCGTGCTCGATCCGCCAGCGTGACTTCGCGAGCCGGACCAGGTCCTTGGCGGGGATGTCGGCGGGCAGGTTCGATGTCCGGTACTTGACCGGCTCCGCCTCGTTCTCCGGCCACGGGGCGATCAGTCAGGTGAGCGGGATCGTGCCGTCGGCGGCCGGCTTGGGACGGCGCCCGGCGAGCCGGACCCGCGCAGGAGTACGAAGTGCGAGCTCATCGCCGCTTTTGAGCCCTTGCGCCTGGTCACGCTCCGTCCCGAGCGGCGTCCGGCGGCCAGCACGTGGGTGGAGTCGGTGCGCTGCGTGGTGCGCTCGGCCACGAGCCCGGCCTGCTTCAAGCGGGCGAGCGCCAGATCCAGCAGACGGTCGGCGCGGTCGTCATGGGGTGAGACGCTCGCTGAAGTCGGCCAGCACACTGCGGTCGAAGCCGGGATCGTCCAGCTCCATAGCCATGGAGTACTTGAAGTCGATGCGGCAGCCGACCGCTTCGGCTGCCTGGCGGTCCGACAGCACGCAGACGGTGGCCAGCTGGGCGCGCGAGAGACCGGGACGGCCGTCGCGCGGGTACCAGTCGGCGAGGTCCTCGTCGTGCCACAGCCCGTCCAACCGGTCCCGCACCCACGTCGCCGTCGTCCCCTTCGGGTTGCTCGCCCGTGCGATACGCGCAGTCAGAGCGGGAACCTGCTCACCGGAACGGGGACGGACGGACAACGCGCACCTCGCCACTGGGATGACCTGCACCACAGCCACGAACCTGCCCACTGATCACCCCGCTCAGCCGGGCACTACCAAGATCACCGACAGAGTCAAGCTGACGGAAGACCCAACAAGGCAAGGCCCCGGTGGGAGCCGGGTTGGTGACCGTGACCCCGAAGGCCCGGTCCCGTCGGGCGGATCTCGACCGTGGCGGCCGCTCCGGGTGCGTGCTTGCGCACGTTGGTCAACGATTCCTGGACGATTCGGTACACGACGCGCCGCACCGCGGTGTCGGCCGGGCTCACCGGGCCGCGCTGTCGACGAGGAGGCCGGCACGCTGCGCCCACAAGGCGGCCTGGACGCGATTGCCGACCGCGAGCTTGGCCAGAACCGTGCTGACGAGGGCCTTGGTGCTGCTCTCGCTCAGGTGCAGGCGCAGGCCGATCTCGCGGTTCGTGAGCCCCTCCGCGAGGAGCACCAGGACTTTCTGCTCGCGCGCGTTGAGGGCAGCAGCGTGCTCGTCGGCGGATGTGACCGTGCGATGACCGTGGAGGTAGCCGTCGATCACCGTGGACGCGACCTTCGGGGTCAGGACGAACGTGCCCGCGTGCAGTGAGCGGACGATCGGAGCGAGGCAGTCCGGGTCGGTGTCCTTCAGGAGGTAGCCGCAGGCACCCAGGCCGAGGGCCCGGGCGACGTACTCGTCCATGTCGAAGGTCGTGAGCATCGCCACCTTGGGCCGGTGTGGCAGTTCCACCAGACGGGCGAGAACGGTCAGCCCGTCGACGTCGGGCATCCGAACGTCCAGCAGGACCAGGTCCGGGGTGTGCGAGGCGACCGCTTCCAGGGCTTGGCCGCCACTGACGGCGGCCACCACCTCGATGTCCGCGGCCGCGTTCAGGATCAGGCTGAAACCCGAACGAATCAGTGCCTCGTCGTCGACCACCGCAACCCGGATCATGCTGGTACCCCGTCGTGTCGTGCTGTTCGACCGGATCCGGTTGACCACGCCGACCCTGTCCTGCGAGTGGGGCCTCGTATCGGGCCGCCGAAGGTCCGAGGATAACTGATCGGTTCCGGCCGATCTCTCACAGCGAGTGACCACGCACCGCATCGGCCCATGCGGTGCGCCGGGGGTGGCTGGCCCATGGTGGAGATCCCACGGGGGCAGCCTCCTGAGCCGGTCAGCGGACGGCACCCCCGCCGATCGGCGGGGGCGCTGCCGACGAAATACTCGAATTCCCTGACCGGTCGGCCTCTTTCAGTCGCCGGGATTCCCTGGAATCGTTCACCGCAGGCAGATCGCACCGCACGTGGATTGCCGTCCGCTGATTCCATGAACCTTCCGGAATTCGAATCCGTGCGGCAAATATGAAAGAGGACAGTGGAGCAAGAAATATCCTTCGCCGTGAATCGCGGATATGCGCCGGTGGATCTCGACGACGTACCCGAGGTGGATGAATTCCTCGGCCGCCTCGGGCTGGGGCCGTTCGAACGTGCGTCGCTCTCGGCCCCGGTCGGACGGAACGACGCCTGGGCAGGGAGGACCCGCAGTGGGCGGAAGGTCTTCGTCAAGCGATTGCTCGGGCAACCCGGTGACGTACGGGAGCGGATGCGCCGACTGCTGTCCTTCGAACGCTTCCGTACGACCCTGCCGGCCGGAGCGGTGCGGACCCCGCGCTTCCTGGGTGCCGACGAGACGTTCGGTCTGGTGGTCTTCGACCATCTCGACGAGGCCGTGAACGGTGCCGAGATGATGGTGGACGAGACCTTCGACGACCAGCTCTCCTTCGAGGTCGGCCGGACGATCGGCAGGATCCACGCAGCGGTTCCCGAGGACCCGGACGGCTTCGACACCACGCTGCCGGCCCTTCCCTCGACGAGCCTTCTGCGCGGCATGTCCCAGCAGATGTTCGAAGGCCTCAGCTTCGCGGGCCTGGAGGCCTGGCACCTGATGCAGGGCGACCGGGGCGTCGTGGAAGCGATCGCCGCTCTCGCGACCGAGGAGAGCCGGGCGCCGCGTGTCCCGTCGCACTGTGACCTGAGGGTCGACCAGCTCCTGGTGGTGCGCGGGCACCTCTATGTCGCGGACTGGGAGGAGTTCCGCTTGGCCGATCCGGCCCGGGACGTCGGGTCGTTCGCCGGTGAGTGGCTCTACCGGTCGGTCCTCGACATCGTCACGGCTCGAGGTGATACGGCCTTCGCCGACGTCGAGTTGACCCACGAGCTGATACTCGACCGCGGCACGCAGAAGCTGGATCGTTTGCGCCCGAGGGTCCGGCACTTCTGGAGCGGATACCTGGAGACCGCGCCCGCAGCCGACGACGGGCTGATCGAGAGGGCCACGGCGTTCGCCGGCTGGCACCTGCTCGACCGGCTGATCGCCGGAAGTGCGCAGCGTTCGCGAGTGTCCGGCATCGAGCGGGCCGCTGCCGGAATAGGGCGCTCGGCCCTGCTGTCACCGCGGAGGTTCGCCGCTGCCATCGGTTTGGGGGAGGCCGCGTGACCACCTCACCGAAGTCGGCGGGCCTGCCCGGCCGGTTGCTGGCCGCACTCGAGGGTGTCGAGGTCGCGACGGACCTGTGCGAGGCCGAGGTCGGAGGACGGTCCCTGCGCGCCGACAGCCCTCGTGACCTTCGAAGGCTCCTGTCCGGGGCCCTCTACGAGGTGCTGCACGCCGGACAGGACGTGGCTGCCGGGGCGATGCCGTTCCGCATCAGGGACGAGGCGTTCGAACGGACCCTCACCGAGGCCGTGCCGCACCGGCGGACCGTGGTGTCGGCACGTCTGTGTGTCGCCCCCGGGCCGCCGACGGCGGATCCTCGCCTCCGTGCGGAGGCCGGAATGCTTCTCGTGGAGCGCGAGGGCGTACGGGTCTGGATGCCTCGGGAGTCGGTCCGGAACGCCGAGGCCGCGGTGGCCGGAGACCGGGTCACGCTGGTGGTGCCGCCGACGCGTCCGGCCCTGTCTCCCGGGTTCTTCCTGGTCGACGGCTCGATGGGGCACCGGCGGCCGGCGCAGCTGTTGAGGGTCTACGTCAACCTCACTCACCCGCGTCACGCCGCAGCCGTGTGGCACCAGGTTCTGAGTCACCTGGAGGACAACCGGGTTCCCTACCGGTCCAAGGTGCTGTCAACTCCGGCGCTCTACGCACGGCGTGATGCCCTGGTCGTCTACCTGGGCGTCGGGTTCGAGGCGGAGGCAGCCGGTGTCGCGAAGGCCGTCGACGGCATGACCGGTGTCGGTGCCGAGACCTCCGCTTTCACCGACCGGCTCGCGCGCGGGGTGGCGACCGCATGGGAGCCGGACGATCCACGACCCGAGATGCAGGGCCTCAGCTTCGGGCAGCATCGCGCTGCGGCGGTCGCGCTGGCCCTGATGGACCGGGCGAGGGACGGCAGTCCCATCGACCGGGCACTCGTCCGACGGTTCCTTGAGGCCAACATCGACCCGGGCGCCCCCGCTCGCAACCTGACGCGGCCCTGAACCTTCGGGCGGGCCCTCAGATCTCGTCCGAGCCGATTGCGGGGGGCGCGGTCACGCGCCTCCTGTTTTCGACTCAGGCGATCTATCGAACAAGGAGAAATCTTATGCAGAAGAGCATGGCGATCATGGAGCTGGTGTCCGGTTACGACACCTTCGCCACCGCCGGTGAGCTGAACGTCACCGCCGCTATGGACGCCCCCGCGACCTCGCCCGCATGTGTCTGGTCCGCCGCGACGGTCGCGGCCCGGGTCAGCTCGGCCAAGTGCGGTGCGTGGGTGGGCAGCGCGGTCGTCAGCGCCGCTTCGGCGACCGTCGACAGGGGCTGCTGACCCCGGGCCGCACAAACCCGCTGCAGGAACCGAAACCTCGTTGAGAAGGAGAGATCCACATGCAGAAGAGCACGGCGATCATGGAGCTGGTGTCCGGTTACGACACCTTCGCCACCGCTGCTGACCTCGACGTCACCGCGGTCTCCGACGCTCCGGCGACCACGCCGGCGTGCGTCATCTCCGGAGCTGCCCTCGGCGGTGCCGGGGCCAGCTGGCTCACCACCAACGTGGCCACCGCCACCTACAAGAAGGGCTGCTGACCGCAGCCCGACCGTGGCGTGGGTCCGGAGCACCGGCGGGTGCTCCGGGCCCACGCCCTGGCTCGCGCAGCGGGGACCACCGCCGCGCTGCGCTCCCTCCGACAACTCTGGACCGCTGCTTCATGACGAACACACCACCACCCGAAGAACTGATGGCCATGGCCGACCTGCTCAGGCCGGCCGCGATCCGGAGCGCGGCGACGCTCCGGTTGGCCGACCACATCGCGGACGGAGCCGCCACGGTGGACGAGTTGGTGGAGGCCACCAACACGCATCCCGAGGTGCTGCCGAAGCTCCTGCGCTACCTGACCTCGATCGGGGTGCTCCGGATGAGCACGGCCGGACGGTACTCCCTCGCGCCACTGGGGGCTCTGCTGCTGGACGACCACCCGGCCCAGCTGCGGCGGCACCTGAGCACGGACGGACCTTTCGGCCGGGCCGACCTCGGCCTCGTCCGACTGCTGCACACGGTGCGGACCGGGCAGGCCTGCCACGAGGCGGCGTTCGGCCGCTCCTACTGGGAGGACCTCAACGAGGACCCGGCCGTGGCAGGGGAGCTGCAGGACCTGATCCCCGGCGAGCTGGGCTGGGACGCGGACCTCGTCGTGAACGCCTACGACTGGAGCACCGCGCGCCGCGTCGTGGACGTGGGCGGGAACACCGGCACCCTCCTCATCGAGCTCGTCCGTCGGCACCGGCACCTGCACGGAACGCTGGTCGACCTGCAGAACGTGGCCCGGATCGCGGGGCGGCGCTTCGAGGAGGCCGAACTCTCGCACCGGTGCGAGGCCGTGATCGGCAGTTTCTTCGATCCCCTGGTACCGGGCGGTGACGTCTACCTGCTGTCAGCGGTCCTCGCGGACTGGGACGACGAGCACGCCGTGCGGATCCTGCGGCGGTGCGCCGACGCGGCCGGCCCCGACGGCAGGGTCCTGCTGGCGGAGGTGAACCTGCCCGTCGACGAGTCGCAGGAGGCCGCCGGCGCCGCCCTGTGGCTGCGCGCGATCATGCCCGCCCCCGTCCGCTCGGTCGAGGAGCTCAAGCGACTCGGCGCCGCAGCCGGCCTCCGGGTGACCTGGGAAGGGCCTGCCACCGCGGTCCGCTCGCTGCTGGAATTCTCGGTCGCCCCCCGCGAGGACGGCTGAGGTGCTGGAATTCGACCACGTCAGCAAGCACTTCGGCACGAAGCCGGCGCTGACCGACCTGACGTTCACCGTGCAGCCCGGGCAACTCTTCGGCTTCTGCGGCGCCAACGGGGCCGGCAAGACGACGGCGATGCGCATCGCGTTGGGCGTGCTCGATGCCGACCACGGCACGGTCCGTTGGCGTGGCGTCCCCGTCGACGACGAGTCCCGCCGCCGCATCGGCTACATGCCGGAGGAGCGCGGCCTGTACGCCAAGATGCGCCCCCGGGACCAACTGGTGTACTTCGCCAGGCTCGGCGGAGTGCCGACGGCCGTCGCGAGACGGCGGGCGGACGAGTGGATCGAGCGCCTCGGCGTCACGATGACACCGACCGACACGCTGGAGAGGCTCTCGCTCGGCAACCAGCAGCGGATCCAGCTGATCGCCGCGCTCATCCACGACCCGCAAGTGCTGATCCTGGACGAGCCGTTCTCGGGACTCGACCCGGTAGCGGTGGACGCCATGGCGCAGGCCCTCACCGAATTCGCCGCCCGGGGCGTTCCCGTGGTCTTCTCCAGCCACCAGCTCGAACTGGTGGAGCGGCTGTGCGACCGCGTGGGCATCCTCGCCCAGGGCCGCCTGGTCGCCGAGGGAACCGTCGAGGAGCTGAGAGCCGCCGACGGGCAGAGCCGGCTGCGCATCTGCGTCACCGGAGCCCCGCCCGGCTGGGAGGAGCGGCTGCCCGGCGCACGACCGATCGGCCGCGAAGGCGGGACGGTGACCGTCTCCCTGGCCGAGCGGGCTTCGGCGCGGCAGGTCCTGGCCGCCGCCCAGTCGATGGGAGAACTCGAGCACTTCTCCTGGCACCAGCCCACCCTCGCGGAGGTCTTCCGGAAGTCGGTGGCCCCATGAGCGGGAGGGTCGACGTGCGCGCCGGAGCCGGCCGGCCGCGCCCCCCGGTCCGTCTCGGCACCGTGGCTGTGATCAGGATCGTCGCCGGACGGGAGATCGTTCCCCAGTTGCGCAGTAGGGGCTTCTGGGGGTCCATGCTGCTCACCGTGGTGATCCTGACAGTCGCGATGGCTGTTCAGGCCGGATTCAGCGGTGGTGGCAACGGTGGACGGGACGTCGTCTCCGCGAAGGTCGGCATCGTCGGCGAGCGCCCTGAGTTCACGGGTGCGCTGCACCGGCAGGCTGCCACGGCCGGCGCCGACCTCGGTGTCGTCCACCTGGCCGACAGCGCCACCGCCGAGTCGGCGCTGCGGGACAGCGCCGTGGACGCGGTGGTCCTGGAGGACCGGGAGGTCCTGGTGACCCCGGCGGTGCCCGCGGCGCTCGGTGCGCTCCTGGCGGAGGCCGACCGGGAGGCCTCCCGGTCGTTGCGACTGCGCGAGCGAGGGCTCACCGACCACGACATCGCGGCGGCCCTGGACGTGGCCCCGCTGAGGGTGACCGTCCTGGACCGGAGCGGAAGCGGCACGAGGGAGCGGCAGCGCTCGACCGTTGCGGTGTTCGCCACCGTCGTTCTCTTCTTCCTGATGCTCGGCTTCGGCATGACCACCGCCCAGGGCGTGACGGAGGAGAAGTCCAGCCGCATCGTCGAGCTGCTGCTGGCCAAGGTGCCGGCCTGGCAGCTGCTGACGGGAAAGATCCTCGGAATCGGGGTGATCGCTCTCGTACAGATCGCGGTCACCCTGGTCACCGGCATCGCCTGCATGATCGGCTTTCACACCGTGGATCTGCAGGCGGACGCCGTCACCGTCGGCCTCCTGGTCGTGCTCTGGTTCGTCCCGGGCTACGTCCTGTTCTCCACCGTGTTCGCGGTCGCCGGATCGCTCGCCTCGCGCCAGGAGGACCTCAACCAGGTCCTCGGGCCGGTCCTGCTGGCGCTGACCGGCAGTCTCGCCGGTCCCCTCCTGGCCTTCCTGGACCCGCAATCCGCCGCAGCGCGGATCCTGTCCCTGACACCGGGCTTCTCCTGGTCCGCCATGCCCGTGCGGATGGCCGCAGCGCCCGTGCGGGCCTGGGAGATCGTCGTCGCCGCGGTGCTCATGCTGCTCGCAACGGCGGCGCTGGTCCGCCTGGCGGGCCGCGTCTACCGCGGCGGGATCCTCAAGCACGGCGGAGTCATCAAGGTCAAGGACGCGCTCCGCGGCGCAGGGCACTGACGGCACTGACGGCGCACCCCTCCGACACGAAAAGAACCTGGAACATCACTCAATGCAGCAGGTGAACACACATCAGAAGCTGGAGATCATGCGGGAACTCACCCGCGGAAACGGCTTCCACATCACCGTCATCGCCGTGCTCGCTCTTCTGTCGACGGGAGCCACGCTCGGCCTGCCGATGATCGCGGCAACCCTGGTCGAGAAGATCCAGCTGGGCGAGGACCTGACCTGGTGGACGGTGGCGACCGCGGGGGCCGGCCTGGGCACGGCGGCGGCAGGGGCGGTGGCGACGTTCCTGCTGTCGCGGATCGGCCAGCGGCTCATCTGCCGGCTCAGGATCCGGACCATGAACCACTCCCTCGGCCTGCCGCTGGCCGACGCCCGCCGGGAGGGCACCGGCAACCTCGTGGCCCGGCTGACCGCGGACGCCATGCAGTTCAAGGCCGCGATCGACATCGGTCCGATCCAACTGCCGATGGCTGCACTGACCCTGGTCGGCACGATGGTGATCATGGGCCTGCTGGACTGGGTCCTCCTGCTGATCACCGTCGCGTCCTTCCTCGCCGCCATCTTCATCGTCGCCCTGGTGATCACCGGCCTTCGCCGCAAGTACCTGGTACTCCAGGAAGAAGTCGGCCTGCTCGTCCAGGACTTCGTCGCGGCCCTCGAAGCCTTGACGGTCATCAAGGCCTACCGCGCCGAGCGGAAGGTCGCGGCGGACCTCGCCCACCGCGCCGAGCGGGTGAAGGCCCTGGAAACCGACGCGGCCCGTATGGAGTCGCTGATGGTTCCCGTGATCACCCTCGGCCAGCAGATCGCACTGGTCGGCGTGATCGTGGGCGGCGGCGCACGGATCCTCGCCGGGCAGCTCGACCTCGCGACCTTCATCGCCTTCCTGCTCTACCTGCTCCAGCTGACCGCCCCGCTGATCATGGCCGCCTCCGGGATCAATACGCTCCAAGCCGGGCTGGTCGCCCGCAAGCGCTTCAACGACGTGTTCGCGCTGCCCTTCGAAGACCTCTCGACATCCGCTTCGCGACCGACGGGTGAAAGCCCGTCCGCGGCGGCCACCGCGCCGGGCGCGGTTCCGGCCCTGCGGTTCGAGCAGGTCAGCTTCGGCTATGAGGGCCGCGAACCTGCCCTGAGAGACGTGGATCTGGAGGTGCCGGACAGGGGCCTGACCGCGCTGGTCGGACTGTCCGGCTCCGGCAAGAGCACCGTCCTCGGGCTCGTCGAACGTTTCATGACACCCGACAGCGGCCGAGTGCAGATCCTGGGCCGTGACCTCACCGAGTGGCCACTGCGAGAGCTGCGCGGCAACCTCGCGTACGTCGACCAGTCGTTCACCCTGCTGCGCGACAGCGTGCGCAACAACCTCACGATCGGACAGGACGCGCCACTGGGGGACGACGATCTCCTCGCGGTCCTGGGGAAGGTGGGGCTGCGAGACGAGATCCAAGGCCTGCCGCATGGCCTGGACACGGTTCTCGGGGAAACCGGCGACCTGTCCGGCGGCCAGCGCCAGCGGCTGGCCCTCGCCAGAGCGGCCCTGACCGATGCCCGTCTCGTCCTCCTGGACGAACCCTCCTCCCAGCTCGACAGCATCAACGAACAGCGGCTACGGGCGATCGTCGACGAACTCGCCGTCGAACGGGCCGTGCTGGTGGTCGCCCACCGGATCTCCACGGTGCAGCACGCCGACCACGTGATCATCCTCGACGCCGGTCGTGTGGTCGACCAGGGCCGGCACCACGAACTCCTCGTCCGCTGCCCCGCGTACGCCGAGCTGGTGAGCGGCCAACTGCTCAGTTCGGTCCCGTCCACCCCGGTCCCCTGCACCTGAGAGCTCGAACCCCATGGTCACCTTCTCGATCCTCCTGCCCTTCACCCCCGCCAGACCGGAGCAAGTGCTCCCGTTCGCGGCGCTGGTGCAATGGAGCAACGCCCACCGGCTCTGGCAGGGCCAGTCCGTCCTCGTCGAGCCGCACCAAGCGTTCGCCTACGCCGCCGCGTCCGGTTTCCGGATCCCGGTGGGCACCGGTGTCACCCTGATGCCGTTGCGCCACCCGTACGAGGCCGCCCTACAGGCCCGGTCACTGGCGGTGGTGACCGGCCACCCCGCGGTCGCCGGCTACGGACCCGGTGCCGCCGTCTTCCAGAGCAGCCTCCTGGGGTCCCCGTACGCGAGTCCGCTGACCGCGGCACGCGAGTACCTGACCGCCGTGCGCGGCGTCCTCGACAACACGGCGCCCTACCTCGCGGGCGAGTACGTCCACCTGCGCAACGACCTGCCGCCGTTGCCCGCCCCGCCGGTGGAGGTCGGCCTCGGAGTCCTGCGGCCCGCCATGGCCCGCCTGGCCGGCGAGATCGCGGACGTCGCCATCACCTGGCTCACCCCCGCGTCCTACCTCCGCGACGTCGTGGTGCCCGCGCTCCGTGAAGGCGCGGTGCGAGCCTCCCGGCCGGTGCCCCGCCTCGTCGCGATGGTGCCCCTCGCCCTGGCCGGCCCCGACCGGGACCCCGCGGCCATCGCGCTGGCCGGCAACGCCGGACACCTGCGCCTGCCGCACTACACCGACATGCTCCGCCGAGCCGGGATCGAGGTGGACGCGGACGACCCCGTCTCGGGCGCCCGGGCCCTGGTCCGGGGAAGGGCGTTCCTCAGCGGCGACACCGCGGAGCTGGCCGCCGCCCTAACGGAGTACCAGACCGCAGGAGTGGACGAGATCGTGCTGAACGTCACCGGCGTCTGCCAGCAGTACGGCGCCGCAGCCGCCCTGACCGAACTGGAGACCATCCTGGACGGTGTCACCGCATGAACGGGCACCGTACGGGCGAGCAGAGGGCCACCCCAACACTCGAGCGGGGGACGGAGACGCCGAACATCCGGGAGCCGGGCGTGTCGCGACTCCTCCTCGTGGCGACGGGATCGACCTCCGCCGCCGATCTGCCGTACTGGATCAGCTGGCTGCGGGCCTGCCGGCCACACCTCGAGCTCAAGGTGGTCGTCACCCGCAGCGCAGAGCGCTTCGTGACCCGCGCTGCACTGGCCGGCCGCAGCGGCGGCGAGGTCCTGCAGGACACCTGGCCGCCGGACGAGGGTACTGCCCGGCACGTCCAGCTCTCCGAATGGGCCGAGGCGATCATGATCTACCCCGCTACCCTGCACTTCATCGCCCGACTCGCCCTCGGGCTAGGCGACAGCCCCGCACTCCTCGCGGCACAGTGCACCACCGCCCCGGTCGGACTCGCACCCGCCCTGCCGCCCGGCGGGATGGACAGTGCCGCCTACCGCTCGCACTGGGCGGCACTCGCCGCCCGGGCGAACGTCGTCGTCGCGCCCCCCGGTCCCGGAGTCAGCGTGACCACCGGCCGGGCCGACGCCTGGGTGCCCGCGCCGCTGCCAGACGTGCTCGAACTCGTCGAACGCCGACAGGCCGAACTCGCCACAGCCCCCGGATCGAACTCACCGAGGAGCGTGCCGTCCGCACTGGCGGACGGAGCGGACGCATGACCAGCAGGCCGCCGAATCCACGACCGCCGACCGACCCGGCACGTCCGGGTCCATCGCCGACGAGCCCGCCGGTAGCCGAGTTCGGCACCGGGCTGCTCACCACGACGGTGACCCGGGACGAGGCCTACGGTTACCGATGGCACCGAACCCCAGGCCCCCTGGCACCCTCACCGTTCCACCATACGGACCCGCAGCTCACCGACCACCTCAGCGGCCACGCACCGGACGGCCGCACCCTGCTGGTCCCAGGCGACGGAACGGGCAGCGCCCGGGTGTACCGGGTCGGCGGCCACGAATCCGTTGCCGCAGTGCTGCTGCGCGACGGCCCGCAGCCCCGGCTCCGATCCGCCTTGCGCGACCTGGGCAGCGCCCTGCGCTCCCTCCACGCTCTGGCGGAGCCGGCGCCGCATCCAGGCGTCGGCCCACGCGGTCTGGACCGCCTGGACACCTGGCTCGCCGGCCGCTCGCCCGTCGCGTCCGCAGGCCGGGCCGGATTCCTGCTGCGCAGGACCCTCGGCGAGACGCGCTGGCTGCTCCTGCAGGACTGGTCCACCGCCGTACGCACCGACAGCACCGCAGCTCTCGCCCACGGCGCGCCCGGCCTGGGCTCGTTGGTGGTCGACGCACGTTCCGGGGGAGCCCAGCTGCTGTTCGGCGAGGATGTCTGCACCGCTCCGTGGTACTTCGACCTCGGCTGGGTGGTGGGCGAACTCGTGGAGCTCACCTGGTACGCGGGCGGGGACACCCATCCGTGGCAGGACCTCACGAACGAGCTGTTCGCCGGCTACGGACGCGATCCGGGCGACCGGTGGAACCGGATGGCGGTCCTGCGCATCGCGCTCCACCTCCACGACTTCACCGCCTACGTCGGCTGGAACGACCAGGAGTTCCGGCGCTATGCGGCATTCCTCACCTACCTCATCGACCTGTGACCAAGGCTGCACCACCATGACCGACGACCGCCCGAAGCCGCCGCTGCACCGGGCCGCCCTGCCCAACGGGCTCCGGATCCTCCTCGCACCGGACCCCCGCACGCCCAGAGTCTCCGTCGCCGTGCACTACCGGGTCGGCTTCCGCTCGGAACCGCCGGGACGGGAGGGCTTCGCCCACCTCTTCGAGCACCTGATGTTCCGCGGCAGCGCCAGCCTGCCGGACGGCCGCTTCTACGACCACGTCCACCGCTGGGGCGGGGCGGCGAACGGCACCACGCACCAGGACTACACCGACTACTACCAGGCCGTTCCGGCGGCGGCGCTGGAGCAGGCCCTGTTCAGCGAGGCCGACCGGATGAGGTCCCCACGCTTCACCGCCCGGGCGCTGGCCGAGCAACTCTCCGGCGTCGAGCTGGAAGCCCGGCAGGCGACCATCGAGCGGCCCTACGGCGGGTTTCCGTGGCCGCTCCTGGCAGGAGCCCTGTACACCACGCACCCCAACGCCCACGACGGCTTCGGCGACATGCGGCGGCTGCGACGCGCCACACTCGACGACTGCGCCGACTTCTTCACGGCGCACTACGCACCCGGAAACGCGGTGCTCACCGTCGCCGGGGATCACGACCCCCGACAAGCAATGGAACTGATCACCCGCCACTTCGGCGACATCCCATCTCGCCCGCTACCACCGCGCACCGATCTCACCGAGCCGCTGCGCCCGGACGACCACCGGGTGAGCTGGACCGAGCCTGGGATCGACGCCAGTGCGGTGGCCGTCGGCCTCCGGCTGCCGGACCCCGAAGAGGACCTTCCCGGCTACCTCTCCCACCTGGTCCTGACCGACCTGCTCGGCCGGTACGGCACCGGAATGCCCGAATTCCCGGCGGTGAGCACCAGCTGCGGCTTCTTCGGCCCACTGGACGCCCGGAGCCCCGACACCCTCGTCCTCACAGCGGTCCTCCCCGCCGAGCGGTCGCAGCATCTGCTCGAGGTGGTCCGCAACCGCTGGTCGTACTGGGCCGCGTCCGGGGCGGACGACAGGTTCATCGACGCCGTCCGGCGGAGCGTGCGCGTCCTGGCCGCCGAGCACCACCGTCGGCACGACGACCTCCAGATCCGTTGCCGGAGTCTGGGAAGGCTCGAGGCACTCTTCGACAGGGCCGAACTCGTGGACCGGCTCCCGGACCTCATCACCGCGGTCACGCCGGAACAGGTCGCCGCCGCCGCCCGCTCGCTGCGCACCGCCCCCGCAACCGTCCTGACGATCGCTCCCGGAAGCGAACGGACCCGTCCTCTCGCCGGGGCCCGGGACGGCCGCAGGGACCATATCGCGCACGATCGGCTCCGGGCGCGGCCGACAACGGCCGCCCCGGGGCCGTTGCCCGTGCCGGCGGCCGGAGCCCACCGCGACCCCAGCCCGTCGGAGCAGCACGACACCACCCTGCCGAACGGCCTGCGCACGGTGGCCGTACGTCACGACCGGACGCCACTGGTCGAGCTGAGGCTCCGGCTACCCGTAGGCCCGCTGGGGTGGGCACACTCCGCGCAGGTCGACCACCTCACCCGGCTGATCGACCTGCGCGGCCAGGCGGCCCTCAACGCCAGGGCACCCGTCGGACAGCTCCGGTTCAGCACGGACGGCCAGTGGCTGGACGCCACCGGCTACACCTCGTCGACCGGCCTCGACGGGTGGCTGGACGCCCTGGCCGAGACCCTCACCGCCGCCCTGCCGACCGTCGACCCCCGTGACACCGCAACTGGCTTCGCGGACGCGGACCGCCTCCTGGACGACACGCTGCGGGCTCACGTCCTGCCGGCCCCGGCCGCCGGCCGACCGGGCATCGACGGCCGGGGCTTGCTGGAACGATTGGGCCGATCCCTCCTGGACCCGACCGGCGCCGTCCTGGTGGCCATCGGAGAGCTCGACCCCCGGCGTTTCGCCCCCGCAGCGCAGCGGGCACTCGCCTCCTGGAGCGCTACGGCGACAGAGCGGCTCACCGACCAGTGGTTCATCGGCGCCTCTGTCGCGCCCACCGGCGGCCGTGCCCCCGGAGACCTGCTGCTCCGTGAGCCCGCCGCCGGCGCTGTGGCTCACCTGAAACTCTCCGTCCCGGAGGCCCCGTCCGGTGTGGACGAGGCCGCCCGCTTCCTCGCCACCGCGGTGCTCGGGGGCTACCACCGCTCCCGCCTGGCGTCCAGGACGGTGGGGACGGTTCTGGACGGCTGCGCGGTGTTCGCCGGACGGGACACCTTCCTGGACCGGCCCCGCGCCTACGTCCGTGCGACGGTGCCGAAGCGACTGGCGAGCCCCGCCCTGGCCGCCCTCCGCGAGGAGATGCGAGGGATGGCCGAGCGACCGCCATCGGCGGCAGAGGTCGACCCGGCCCGTGAGTTCTGTGCCGGCCAGCTGCTGTCCGTCTTCGACTCGGCGGCCGTCCGCGCCGACCAACTGTGCCGGACCGTCGCCGCAGGGAGGTCACCGTCCCTGCTGGAACGGCTGCCCGCCCGCTTGCGCGAGGTGCCCGTCCGGGACGTGGCCGCCGCAGCGGCGGCGCTGTTCGCGCACGCCGAGCCCACCTGCGTGATGCTCGGGGACGTCGAACCGGGTGTCGCCAGCGACGACAGTCCGCTCACAAAGGAAACTACTTTTGGAGTACGAAAGTAGTTGCTACAGTGAAAATGCAAGCCTGGTCGCACGAAAGGGAAACGATGCCCACCTCCGAGCCCCTCGCCTCCGACGGGGCGGCGGCCGCCCTGCAGGCCGCCGAACGAGCCCGCACCGCCGCAGCCGCATCCGCCGCTCCCGTCTGGCTCGCGCCGGCGCAAGGCGCACTGTTCGCGGGTGCCACGATCCTCTTGTTCGGATTCGGAGGGCCGGGCTCTCCCGCAGGCGGGCTCTGGGGGAACCTCGCCGGCGCGGCGGCGGCCGTCGCCCTGGTCGTACTGAACGTCCGCGAGACCCGCCGCACCGGCATCAGCCTCTGGCCTGCCCCCGGCCGAACCGGGTCGCATGCGCTCCTGCCGCTGCTCCCCCTCGCCGTCTACGCGCTCGGCTGGCTCGCGGCCGTCCCCGCAGGACGCGTCGCCGGCGCCGTCGTCTCCGGCCTCGCCGGCGGGCTGGCACTGGCGGTCGTGGCGCTGTTGCACAACGCCGCGGCCAAGGCGCGCCACAGGCAACACGGATGAACGAGTCGAACCCCCCGGCGCTGGACGCGACGATCCACCATCCCACCCGCCTCACCATGACGGCCTTTCTCGCCGGCTGCGCCGAAGCGGAGTTCGCGACGGTGCGGGACTACTGCGCGATCTCCGACGCAAGCGTCAGTCGGATCGTCACAGCGCTGGAACAGGCCGGCTACCTCCACGTCCGCAAGGGCTACCTGGGCAGACGTCCACGGACCTGGCTCTCCCTGACACAGGAGGGCCGGGCGGCCCTCGACCGGCACCTGGCCGCACTCCAGGCCCTCGCCGCCACGGCCCGCCAGGCCGGAACCCACACCGGACAACCACAGCCAGACCCGTCGACGGCTCCCCGCCAGGGCTGAGGCGAGGTCACGTGACCCGGCTCCGGGCTCGCGGCCCTGCCGGGCGACGGCCAGGGCCGGCTCGCCGTCTAGGTGTGGACGCTTCGCCCCGATGAGGCGAGTGGGCCAGCGATGATTTCTCCTGGGTGCTGGGGCCCACCCACCTCACCCGCACCCTCCGCCGCCAGGACGGACAGGTGCATGCGCTCAGCTTTCCCGGACGGGCTCCACGAAGCCACTGGTTGGAGAACAAGCTGAGTACCCAGGTCGCGATCGTGGTGCAGCACCAGCTGCTCGCCGGGGTAGCCGACCTCTGTCTCCGTCATCGTGGTCCTGGCGGCGGTCCGGCCCGGTCTCGCTCCGGGCAGCTGAGCGTCTCCCGAGGACTCCGTGAGAATGCCGGCGGTACCGGATGCTCACCCGGCACGACGGCGTCCGCGGACCCGTGGCAGCAGGCCGATCGGCCTCGGTGACAGCCGGCCTGTCGGTGCTCTGCTCCTCGGACCGGTCGCTTCCTGGCGGCAGGGGTGGTCGTCTGCCCGATGCCGGCGGGCCGGTGTTGAGGTCGGGTTCAGTGGTGGCGAGGCTGCCAGTCGGCAGGGGGAGAGGCCGGTTCCTGCGGGCTGCCGGGTGTCTGACCGAGCTGCGGGTTCGCGGGCGGGTCCGTGGGGCCTGCGGCCTCCAGGAGCTTGTTGCGGAGCGCTGCAAGACGGTCGTGTTCCGCATCGGCCGATGCGGTCTCCTCCGGGGTCGGTTGCACCGGCTCGGCCTTCGGCGGCGATGCCGATGCGCGCAGGTTGTGGCCGCAGCGGTCGTGGGCCCGTGTGATCACGGCCGGGGAGGGCTCCTCGGGCCATACCGTGATCAGGTAGTCCTCGACGGGTTCCTCGGCCACCTGGTCGAAGGCGGTGTCGCGGCCCCTGGCGCAGACCTGCAGCCGGTACCCGCCTCCGCCCCCGCGACCCCGCCCGGCACCCTGTCGCCGTCAACACCTACGCCGCCGGTCGCATCCCTGAACCGTCGTTCGGTGCCGCGCCCCTGCCCCCTGTCACGGACAGCGGCGGCCGATGTCACCGAAGGCCTGGGAGGGCAGCCCGGCGCGCAGAAGGTCGAACGAGTCCAGAGCACTGCCGCCGGCCGCTGGGTCGGGCCACCGGCCCGGGTCGACTACAGGGACACCGAAGTACGCCTGGCCCCATCCGTCCTGCCACGTCGGGTCGACGACCGTGCCGTCGGCGGCCGCGCACCAGGCATGCGCGAGCGGCACCACGCTGGCGCCCCCGAGGCCGGCGGCGGCGAAGCCCTCGACGTAGACCAGACCTGGGTGTCGCCGAGCGGTCGTGGAGGCGTTGCCGTAGCAGAGCTTCTCGGTCATGGGTGCGATGCCGGTGGGCAGGTCGGCCGGTTCGAAGAAGCGACCGTGCTGGAGAAGGAGATGGTATGCGGACCGGTATGCCCAGCTCACGGTGCCAGGGGCGGAGTGTTCGTACAGCTCGGCGTGGGCCCGAAGGTAGCCGAGAAGGTCGGCTTCGACTGTCGTAAGTTCCGGTGGCCCGGTCATGCCTGTTCCCCGTCGTCCACAATCCGTGCCGCGGCCCGGGGAAGGACCGGACGTGACGTGCCCGGATCCCAGGTCACGGTGAATCCGAACCGGGGCCACAATTCACCCCACGCCACGACGACCCTGTGCTCCTGGTGCTCATCGGCCGCCCCCACCGCCAGGAGCATCGGCAGAGCGGGTCAGTTCCATTCGCGCGCTGCCCGGCTCCCAGGTGACGGTATAGCCGTAGCCAGGGCTTTCTGGATTGCCCTCCACGTCACCCCGCACGAGGGTGTAGCCGCCCTGGACCTGGTACTCCACATCGATCCTATCGGTGGCCTGACGGACAGGTTGCCCATCCGGCCGCCGACGGCACGGAAGGTGAAGCCGGCCTGGTCGTCGCCGCCGACGGCCAGCCCCATCTCGCGGAACAAGCGCTCGGCCTGAACGAGCGTGATTTTCCGCGGAGTGCCTCCGCGTGCCGGTGGCGTTCGGGCGGCGGCACGAGGAGTGGCGGTGGCCCGCGGAGCAGGCGTCGCGGGCTCCGGGTGGGGGAGGGGCCCGCCTGCTTCCTGGGTCAGGGCAGCCAGCGTGTCGGCGGGGAGTGACTTCGACGGGCCCGGTGGCGGTCGCCCGCGTGGGCGGCCGAGGATCGCAACACCTCGAACTATCCCACTGAGGAACCCCGAGACAGGGAGTGCTCGCTGTAGGTCGGCTGCCCCGGATAGGCATCGGCTCGAACCGGTTGTGGGATGGGTCGGGCCTCGAACGTGGTCGCCTTCGCGAGCGCAGGTCCCATTGATCATGACCAAATGCGTGCCCTAGTAGCGTGGCTGCGGACGATTTCGCACGGCATGTGGAGGCAGCGGTTGAAGGACTCCGGGGCGGCGGGTTCCCGTCGGCGGCAGGTGTGGGCGCAGTCAGTGAAGAAGGCACGGACGTGCCTGAGGAACCTGGCGGAGGGCGATACGGACTCGCGCGATCTGAAGGCGGTGATCGAGGAGGTACTGGCTTCCGAGTACAAGGGGCGAGTGATCGTCGAACTGCTGCAGAACGCCCACGACGCGCACCCGGCCAAGGCGGGCGACGGGCGGGTGGAAATTCTGCTCGACGAGGCCGAGGGCGAGCACGGAGTCCTCTACGTGGCCAACGGTGGCCGTGAGCTGACGCCGAAGCGCTTCGACGCGCTGCGCCGGGTCGCGTCGTCCAGCAAGCGGCCGGACGAGGGCATCGGGCACAAGGGGGTGGGCTTCAAGAGCGTCCGTCAGCTCGCCGAGGCCCCGGAGGTCTACAGCGTCTCCCGCCCGGGCGCCAAGGCCTTCGACGGATACTGCTTCCGCTTCGCCCGGCCGTCGGACTTCGACCGGCTGGCGGCGGAGGCGGCCCCGGACGACCCCGGCGCGGCCGACAAGCTGCGCGAGAACCTGTCTGGGCTGATGCTCCCGGTGCCCGTCGACGAGGTCCCGGAGCCGGTGCGGCAGCTCTGCCGTCGCGGGATCGTCACCGTCGTCCGGCTGCCCCTCAAGGACACCGAGGCCCGCGCTTCGGCTGCTGGGCAGCTGCGCGAACTCATCGACGGCAGAGCGCCCTTCGAGCTCTTCCTCGACCGGCTGGCCACGGTTGTGGTGTCCCACACCCAGGTCGGCGCCGCCCCGAAGCGCGTCGTCTTCGGGCGGCGGGTGACCACGTTGTACAAAGGCCGAGGACTCAGGATCGAGGAGGTGGCTCTGCGCCGCGGGCGCCTGAAGCTGGTCCTGGTCCGCAGCCGGGTGCCGGAGGAGCGCGTCCTCGCCGCCATCGCGGCCAGCAGCGACATGGGCAAGGCCTGGGACAAGTGGCGAGGGTCCGCCGAAGTGGTGGTCGCCGTCCCGGCAGGCGAACCGCTGAAGGGCGGCCGACTCTACACCTACCTGCCGATGAGTGCCGCGACCGAGTGCCCGGTCGACGGGTACGTCAACGCGCCGTTCTTCTCCCACGTCAGGCGCCACACGCTCGTCGTCGAGACGCCGTGGAACCAGTTGCTGCTGGACGAGGTGGCCACGGCCTGCGCCCGGGCTGCCGTGGTGGTCGACGAGGGGAGGGTGCGGCTGCCGGGCGAGGCCGTGATCGACCTGGTTTGCCGGAACGGCGCCGAGCTGGAGCGGCTGCAGGAGGCGTTCCGGAAGCTGGACCGCAAGCTCGACGAGGTGGCCTTCATCCCGAGGGTCCACCCGGAGGGCTCGCGTACCTCGCTTGACCGTGGCACGTTCGTCGAGCGGCCCGTGGGTGTCGAGGTCTTCACTCCGCAGGCCGTCGGTGCGACCGGCGAGGCGGAGATTATCGACCCTGCCCTGCACCCGCTGCGCGCCGAGCGGCTCCGGAGGATGGCCCGTCTTCTCCACGTGCGCCTGGAGCCCTGGACCTTCCAACTCGCCCAGTGGGCCGAGGCCGTGGCCGAGCAGCTGGCCGAGACCACCGGCGCAGCGGACACCGGCCACGAGCGCTGGGCCGACTTCTACCACGACCTGGCGCTGTCGTTCCCCGACGCCGCCCCGCTGCGGGGCAAGCGGATCGTCCTCGACACGGGCGGCCGGCTCGTCCCCGCCGGTGGCGAGCACGTCTTCTTCCCCGGCACCGGCGACGTCCTGCTCCAGCCCGACGCGCTGCCCGCCAGTGTGCGCGAGCACCTCTCCTTCGTCCATGACGCGATCCCGTGGTCGGCAGGCCGGGGCAAGGCCCGGAGCCGCCGCGCCGCCGGGCGACGGTGGCTCGAACAGCAGGGGCTCGTGCAGACGTACACCCCGGCGGCGCTGCTGCCCGCCCTGACCGCGGTGATGGGGCAGGACGGGCAGGACGACGAGACCCGGTGGCAGTGCCTGCACCTCGCCTGCCGCCTGTGGATCGCTCAGGGCCCGCGCGCCGCCCGCATCAAGGGCCTGCTCGTCCCCACCAGGCGAGGCTGGTCGCCGACCTGGAGCGCGATGTTCGGCCCGGGCTGGACGGGAGCGGCCTCGGCCGCCGACGACACCCTCGTCCGCTTCCTGGACCTGACCCGGACCCTGGACCGCTCCCTCCGGCAGGCCCACGGCGCACTCCTGAGGCCGGCTGCCGAGGTGTGCGAGGGCAGCGGCACCGACCCGGCGGTGTTCCAGCGCTTCCTGGAACGCCAGGACGTGCGCCACGGCCTGCGGCCGACCTACCTCCCCGTCACGGACTCGGTGAAGGGGAGCCAGCTCAACCACCCGTGGTCCTTCGACGCCTACCGGTCTCTCCACCGTACGGCCGAGGCGCGTCGGCAGTGGGTGGCCACGGCCCAGACCTGGCCGAACAGGCACGGCGACCTCTACGCGACCGTCGCCTACCAGCCCCAGTACCGTCAGCTGGCCACGCTCCCGGGCCAGGACGCCTACGCCGACATCTCGGACGAGGGCCGCCGGCTCTATGCCGAGCTGATCGTCCACGGCCTGGGCACATGGCAGGACAGCGCCTTGGAGACCCGGTTCGTGCGTGGCAGAGACGGTTCCGGGACTGCCTGGCCGACCCCGCTCGCGGCCTTCCTTTGCCATGCGCCGTGGATTCCGCAGACCCTGGACCACCAGGGCCGGAGCACCTTCGCGCCGATCTCGGCCGCGTGGTGGTGGAGTGAGAGCGAGCAGCCGCCTACCTACCTCTCCGTTGTGTCCGCGGGGCTTCGGCAGATGGCGACCGGCAAAACGCTGGAACGGCTCGACCTGTTGGGCGTGCGCCACTGGTCTGACCCCCGTACCGCCCTCGACCGGCTCCGCCACCTGCCCCAACTGCTGCTCGAAGCACCCCAGTTGCGCAACGGGGTGCACGCCAACGCGATCCGCCGCGCCTACGAGCGGGCCTGGTCGCAGCTGCTGCCGCCCCACCAGGGCCAGGACAGCTCGCGGGCCGACCTCGAAGCCCTCCTGGTCTCCCGGGCCGGCGCCCTGGAGGTCCTCCCCGCCGCCCCCGAGGGCGAGGCCGCCGAGCCGGTGCACCTGCCGGACCCGGGCAGCGGCCAGCAGCGCAGGCTGCTCGACCAGGTCCCCGTCCCCGTGCTGCCGCTGGACGACCGGGCCCTGGGCAGCCGGGTACACGACTACCTCGCGGACCACGACGGCTTCGAACCCCGCCCATGCAGCGAGGCCGCGGTCCAGGTAGTCGCGGACCAGCTGCCCGCGCCGCAGGCGCCGAGCACGCCCCTGCTGGAGTTCGCCGGCCCCTGGCTGCGCGCCCTGGTGGCCGCGGTGGTGGAGTACGACGAGGACCGCGCCCTGCGTCCGGAGACGGTCACGGTCGCCCGGCTCACCGGGCGCCTGCGAGCCTGCTCCCTGGTGCTCGCCACCGAGGCCGTCACCCATGTCGCCGGACACACGCTGGCCGCCACCGACCGCTCAGTGCTGCACGACGACCCCGAGCGCCCCTGTCTGGTGGTCGTCCAGACGCCGCCGCGAGCGCAATGGCCTGTCCTCCAGGCGGCCGCGCCGGGCATCGCCGAGCTAGTCGGCGCTCCCTACCTCGCGACGGAACTCGAGCTCGCCCTGCTGAAGCTGGGGCAGCGGATGCAGGGCCGGGGAACCGCCGAGGTAACGGAGGCCGACCTGGCCGCCGCGCTCGACCTGCCGCTCCACCGGCTGGAGGCGGTGCTCTCCGACCGCGCCTCCGCCCGCTCGGGCAGCGCCCGGCTGGTGCCCGTCCTCGCCTGCGAGGACGTCGAGCTGGCGGAACAGCTGCAACAGCTCCAGGAGACCTTCAACAGCCGTGAGGAGCTGCGAGATTGGCTGGCGGGGAAGCTCGGCGCCGACCGTGCCGAGCTGCTGCTCTCCCTACTGGATGACGACTGGCAGCGGCTGCTGCTGCGGCTCGGCGTGCCGCTGGAGCGGGCCAACCGCGCGTGGGAGGCCCTCGGGCTGGCCCCGATCGACAACTCCGCCCTGCACATCCGCCAGTTCGAGACCTGGCTGCAGGGCAACCGCTCGCGGCTGGTGGACCGGGTGCGCGACGCGTTCGCCGCCCCCCACCGCGCCGGGCGGGAGCTGGGGGAGTACGTGCGGCTGCGCGAACTGCCGGGGCTAGGACCCGATCCGGTGTGGCACCGGACGCTCTGGGCGCTCCCCGCCCAGCTGATGGCCGACCACGCGGACCGGTGGCTTGCCGAGCACCTGCCCCAGGCGGGCAAGGGCTCGGGGACCCTGCTGCCGGTGAGCGAGGTCCGGGACCTGTGCGTGGGTTTCGTGCACGCCCGGCTGCCGGAACTTCGCACCCTGGTCGAGCGCTGGCTCGCCCGGCAGGGGGGTGGCAGGGAGTCCACCTGCCCAGGGGCCGCCCAGGTGGCCCGGGAGATGGAGGCGGAGGGACTTCTCGACTTCGCGCCGCTCACCCGCAAGGCGCTGATCGCCTGGCTGCGCTCGCGCGGCCATTGGCCGGAGGGGATGCCGACCACGACGCACCTCGGCGACTTCGGCCTGGAGGGCGGAGCGGCGGGCCGACCGCCGTTGGAGCCGCGTGACGGGAAAGGAACGGCACCCTCGGGACGGGCCCAGGCACCGATGCTGGAGTTCAACGGTGAGCACCTGCCCATAGGGAGCGACGACCTGCGCGAATTCGCACGCCGAGTGGTGGCCGACCTTACCGAGGCGCAGCTCGCGACGCCGGTCGACGTGGTGACCCCCGAGGCGCCCGGCCCCGCGGCCGCCATCCCGCGCCAGCGCGGATCCGGCGGCTCAGGGAACGGCACGGGCGGCGCGCGGGAGTCCGGTAGCGGCGAGAAGCCCGTCGCGGTCGGCCTCGCCGGCGAGGTGGCGGTCGGAGCCTGGCTGGAACGGCACTTCGGGGTGCCGCCCGAGGAGTCGTGGAAGTCGGAGATGCGCCGCCACGTCCTTGCCGACGGGCTGGGCGACGACGGCCTCGGCTACGACTTCCTGATCCGGGACGGCGAGCGCACGCTGCTCTTCGAGGTCAAGTCGTCCACTGGCGCGGACGGCGACATCCACCTCGGGGACACCGAGACGCGGGCCGCACGGGCGAGCCAGCTGCAGCCCGACGTGGAGTACCGGATCGTTTACGTCTCCCACGCCAACGACCACGAGCGCCGGAGGATCACCCCGCTGCCCAACCCGTTCAGCGAGTCCGGCCTGACTAGCTATCAGATCGTCAGCACTGCGATGCGGCTGCGCTTCGTCCTGCCGCAGGAGGAGTGACGGCGCTGCGCCGGCGTCCGGACCTGGTCATGCCGCGCCGTCGGCCACGCGGTGATGAGCTCACCGACTTGCAGGCCGAGCACAGTCCTGAGCACAAGCAGGTCCGCGCCCGGGTCGAGCACGTCTTCGTTCGAGTGAAGACCTGGACGATCCTTCGCGACTGCCGTCGCAAGGGCGACGGCGCCTACCACGCGATGGTCGGCATCGCACGGCAGCAGAACCTCCTCCAAGCTGCGCAACTGGCCAGGCGGCCGGTCGACCCGACCCGCCTCGAGCGTCTCAACAATCAACTACGGGAACGCTCGTGGCCTGGCTTTTACAAAACGAGTCGTTTCCCGGAGCGCTAGCTGACTCTCACTCCGAAGGGGATCCCGACGCATTCCAGCTGCGAGCCGATGGCAGTCTCGGTCGTCGCTCTGATCAAGCAGTGCGACGACCGAGGCATCCGAAGCCAGTTTTTCTGATCTTCCCTTGGCGCTATAGGAGTTGGCTGATTTCGAAGACGGCCGTTACAGGCGCGTGGTCGCTCCACCGTTCGGCGTGGGAGGCCGGCCGCTCGACGTAGGCCTTGATGCAGGTGTCCGCGAGTTTCTGACTAGCCGTCAGAAGGTCAACTCTCCAGCCGGAGTCGTTGTCGAAGGCGCGGCCGCGGTAGGACCACCAGGAGTAGGGGCCGGTGCGGTCGGGGTGGAGGGCGCGGACGACGTCGACGTAGCCGGCCTCGTCGTAGACGCGGGAGAGCCAGGCGCGTTCCTCGGGGAGGAAGCCGGCGGACTTCTGGTTGGCCTTCCAGTTCTTGAGGTCCTCGGGGCGGTGGGCGATGTTCCAGTCGCCGCAGACCACGACCTCGCGGCCGTCGGCGGCGGCGCGGGCGCGCAGGGCGGTGAGGTGGACGAGGAACTCCGCCATGAAGCGTTCCTTCTCCTCCTGGCGCTCGGTGCCGACCTCGCCGGAGGGCAGGTAGAGGCTGGCGACGGTGAGGCCCGGGAGGTCGATTTCGACGTACCTGCCCGAGTTGTCGAATTCCTCCGAGCCGAATCCGATCACGCTGCGCTGCGGCTCCGTGCGGGAGAGGATCGCGACGCCGGCCCGGCCCTTGGCGACGGACGGGGCCCAGATCGCGTGCCAGCCGTCCAGGTCGCGCAGTTCGACGGGCAGTTGCCCGGGTTCGGAGCGCACCTCCTGGAGGCAGATCACGTCCGCCTCCGTTCCGGCGAGCCACTCGACGAAGCCCTTCTTGGCCGCCGCACGGATTCCGTTCACGTTCACACTCGTCACCACGATCACCCGGGCAGCCTACCCATTGGGCGCCCACGCACCGAAGCGTGACGCGCTGCCGCGGGCCGGTCGGGACCGGCCGCGGACCGGCCGCGGACCGGCCGCGGGCCGGTCGGGGCGGGCTGTCGTGAACGTGGCATGAATGTTCGCGACGGTCCCATCAAGCCCTGCCATTGGTCTTGACCATCTCCGGAGGGAGCACCTAGGGTCACTTACTGCAAGGACCTTTAATAAAGAAGGACGGATAAAGGCCCGCTCTCCCACCTGCCGCAACAGCGGGCAGCGGGCCCGGGATCCGCCCTCCTTGTCGTACGGCGGACAAGACCAGGTGGAGGACACGGTGGGGACGACAGGACAGCTTTCGGCGGTGCCGGAACCGAAGTACTGGCACCTGCGCACGGTGCTGCTTCGGGCCATCGACTCGGAGTTCTCCACCGGCCAGGTCCTCCCGAACGAGCGCGAGCTCGCCGCCCGCTTCGGCGTGGCCCGTGCCACGCTGCGCCAGGCCCTCGACCAGCTGGAACTGGAGGGCCGCCTGGTCCGCCGCCGGGGGATCGGCACGCTGATCGCCGCCCCGCGGGTCGGCGTCCCGGTGAACCGGCAGGAGGAGGGCTGGCCCGGTGTCGGCCGCAGCCAGTCCTGGCGCACGGTGGACTGCACCACCGCCCCCGCCCCGGCGCAGCTGGCCAAGAACCTCGGCATCGCCGAGGGTGCCACCGTGCACACCGTCCGCCGGGTCCGCCTGGTCGAGGGCCGCGCGATGGCCACCGAGTCGCTGCACGTCCCCACCTCCGCCCTGCCGCACCTGCCCGGCTTCCGCGCCGAGAGCGACCGCGCCCGTTCGGTGCTGCGCCAGCTGGAGCGGCTGGAGGTCGACGGCGAGTCCCGGGCCGTGGAGCTCGGTGTCGCCGAAGCCGACGAGGCCGCGCTGCTGGAGCGCCCGCCGGGCACCCCGGTGCTGGTCATGACCACCCAGTACGCCGCTGCCGGCCGCCTGGTGGCCCTCGCCGTCGCCACCTACCGTGCGGACACCTGCAAGCTGACCTTCGGCGAGACCGGCCTCGTCGAGGTCACCCCGGTCGGCGCGACCCCCGAGGTCCGTACCGCCTCCTGAACCACTCTCCGACAACCCTCAGACCGCGACCCGGACGCCCCACAGGCGCCCGGGTCGCGGTCGTCGGTCAGGGCCCAAGTCGCGGGCTCACGTCGCTGTCGTCGGTCGAGGCGCCCGGAACGGACGCGAGCCGGGCGGTGACGGTTCCACCGCTCCGGTCACGGTTGCGTGAACGAGGGGAAACCACTCGCCTTTCCTCCTGGCCCGCGCTCCCCGCCGGTCGCTAGCCTCCGAACGGTTCGGGCACGCCTGGTTCCCGCCGGGCGGGCCGACGGCTTCGGTGGTCTGGGGTGGGGGACCGTGGGATCGCACTGGCACGGATCGGCCGGGCGGCGCCTGGCGCAGCTGCTCATCCTGGCGCTGTTCGCGCTGGGGCTCGGGACCCCGCCGGTGGCCGTCTGGGCGGCGGGGGAGAAGAAGGTGGTCTCCCCGCCGCTGCCGCCCGGGAGGGTGAGCGCGGCCCCCCGGGAGGTCGATCCGCCGCCGACCCAGCAGGCCGTCCCCGAGGACAGCCCGCTCGGCCGGGAGCGGGCGCGGATCGCCGCCGACATCGCCGCCGCGAACGCGCCCAGGAAGCGGGCGTCCGGCCCGTCGCCGGCGCCGGAGGCGGCGCAGCGGCAGCGGAAGCTGGCCGAGCTGACGGCCGCGAAGGCGCTGCCCGAGTACCGGATCCCCGACCCGGCGGCGGAGTACACCGGCAAACGCCGTGACGCCGCCAGGTCCGCCGCACCCGCCCCGCTGAGCACGGAGCAGCTCGCGGCGCCGCAGCGCACCGCCGCCGCCACCGACGGCCAGGGTTACGGCGCCACCTACCAGGTCGGCCAACTGGTGCTCGCCCCGCGGTACGACGCGGTCGGCTACCTCCAGGTCACCGTCACCAACACCTCGACCTTCACCTGGACGACGGGCGGCCAGAACCTCGGCCTGCACCTGTACCGCTCCGACCAGACGCTGGTCAACTACATCGCCGCCTTCACCCAGCTACCCGGTGACGTAGCCCCCGGCCAGTCGGTGACCGTCAACGCGGTCGTCCCCTACCTGGGCCCCGGCAGCTACCTGCTGGTGTACGAGATGGCCGACAAGTCCGGTACGGCGCAGTTCTTCTCCTCCTACGGCGTGCCCGCCGCCCAGGCCGCCGCGCTCACCGTGCCGCACTACGCCCCGACGGCGGGCGACCTGTGGCCCGTCGTCGGGGCGACCGTCGGCTCGCTCACCCCGCCGCTGTCCGCCTTCGTCGGCGACGACGCCAGCCTGCCGGTCTCGGTCGAATACCAGCTGTGCACCACCGACGACCCCGCCAAGGGCACCTGTTGGGGCTCGGGCATGCAGGCGGTGCCGTCCCACCCAAGCAGTTTCGGCGCGATGACGAGTTGGCGCCCGCCGGCCGACGCGCTGCGCTGGAACACCACCTACTACTGGCGCCTGCGGGTCCAGGACTCCGGCTACACCTCACCGTTCAGCGATTTCAGCCCGTTCTCGGTGGTCGTCCCGCCGCCCGCCGACGCCGCCCATCTGGGCCTGGACCCGGGCGCCCTGGACGAGACCGGGGTCAACCTCTACCTCGGCAACTACACCCGCCAGGAGACCGACTTCGACCTGCCGCAGCCCGGCCTGGGCCTCCAGGTGCAGCGCACGTACAACAGCGCGGCGAGCGCCAACGGCTCCTTCGGCATCGGCTGGTCCTCGCTGTGGGACATGGGCGTGGCCGACGCGGGCAACGGGATCAGCACCCTGACCCTGGACGACGGTCGGAAGGTCAACTTCGGCCGGAACCCGGACGGCCACCTCGTCCCGGAGTACGGCGGCGGCGGGGTGGGGCAGTGGGTGGACGGCGGCCATCTCCGGATGGGCGGCATGGACTACTACCTCGGCGGCGCCCTCGGCCAGGTCACTCGGACCCAGGGCTTCGGCAACCTGGAGCTCAACCGCACGCGCTTCGCGGGCAGCACGCTGATGACCTCCGAGCTCTACCTGGCCTCCGCGGACCGCAAGCTCTACCTCCAGTGGGACTTCCGCGGCCACGTCATCTCGGTGTCCACGATGGACCGTTCCTCCGACCCGAGTGCGGTGACCTGGCAGTACGGCTACACCGGTGACTACCTGACGAAGGTCTGCGACCCGGGCGGCAACTGCACCACGTACAGCTACGAGACCTCCCGCCCCGGTGGCGGCGTCAACCGGCTGGTCAAGGTGCAGCGGGCGCGCGCCGAGAATTCCACGACCGTCGCCTACGACGGCAGTCTGGTCCAGCACGTCGGCAAGTCGGACAACAACGCGACCGGCGTCGACAACGGCTGGACGTACGACCGACGCACCGACACCACCGGTCCGAGCCCGGACCTGATCGTCCACCGCACCGACCCGCGCGGCGTCCACACCTACTACCAGTACGACCAGCTGGGCCAGTTGAACTACCGCTGGTACGGCACGCCGACCCCGCCGCCGGGCCGCACCCGGATGTTCACCTACGACGCGTACGGCCACCTCAACGCCGCCGTCGACGAGAATAACAACGTCATCCGCTACGGCTGGAACCTCGCCACCGGCCAGCAGACCAGCGTCACCCGCTACCGCACGCCCACCCAACCGCTCACCGAGCGGACCGAGTACTTCGACAACGGCTGGGCCGGCGATCTGCGCACCGGTCTGCCGGTGACCGTCACGGACGCCAACCTCAACACCACCACGGTGGACTACAGCGAGATGGGCGTCCGGCGGCACAGTACCGACCCCAACGGGGGCGTCACCGAGACCCAATGGGCTTGCGGGGGCGGGAACATGCCCAGCCCGCCCACGGTGAACGACCCGCGCAACCTCCCGGTGTCCACCTGTTTCGTCCCCACCAAGGTCATCGACCCCGACGGCCGGATCACCACGTACGGCTACGACTCGCACGGTGACCAGTCCCAGACCGTGACCCCGGGTGGCCAGGCCACCAACACCTTCTACGACGGCCTCGGCCGGGTCGTCAAGCGCACCGTCGCCGACCCGGCCCACCCCGACGGCGTCGCCACCGACTACGCGTACGAGACCGGGACGGGCCGGCTCACCGCCGAGACCGCCGCCGCCGTCAAGAACCCGGTCACCGGCGTCGTCCACCAGGCACGGACCGGCTACACCTACGACGCCGACGGCAACCTCGCCACCCGCACGGTCGCCGACCTCACCCCGGCCGCCCAGGGCGGCGACGCGCCCCGCACCACCGTCTACGGCTACGACGCCCAGGACCGGCTGACCACCGTCACCGAGGACGGTGTGACCACCAAGAAGGTCACCTACGACCAGGTCGGCAACGTCACCGACAGCTACAGCCCGAACGGCGCCCACTACGTTTACAACTACGACGTCACCGGCCGTCTCGGCTCCGTCGACCTGCAGAACTTCGTCGACGACCCGGTCGCCAACTCGCCCCCGCGCAAGGTTCGGCTGCAGTCCTTCGGTTACGACCCGGCCGGCCGGCTCGGCTTCACCACCGATGCGATGCAGCACCTGGTCACGTACACCTACACCAACGACAACCTGGTCCAGAGCGAGAAGTTCACCCTCACCGACCAGAACGGCGGCAACGGCCGCGACCTCACCCTGCACACCTTCACGTACGACAACGCCGGTAACGTGAAGCAGGACGTCCGCGGTGACGGCGCCGCCGCCCGCACCACCGGCTACGAGTACGACAAGGCCAACCGGCTCACCGCCACCACCGCCGATCCCGGCGGCCTCAACCGCACCAGCCGCACCGTCTACGACCCGGCGGGCCTGGTCACCACCACCTCGGTCAGCGACGGCACCCGCACCGAGACCCGGCAGAACACCTGGAACGCGACGACCGGCCAGCTCGACCGCACCGCCGTCCGGCTCGATGCCGCCACCAGCCTGGTGACCGGCTACCTGCGCGACGCGCAGGGCCATGTCCTCGGCTCCACCGATCCGCGCGGCATGCCACGGCAGCCGACCGTCGCCGGCACTCCCGATCCGGCGTACACCACCACCAACGGCTACGACCCGCTCGGTCGCCTCTCCACCGCGACCACCCCGCCCACCCCGGTCGAGGACGGCACCCCGGGTGCTGTCCCGACCACCAAGTCGGCCACCACCATCCGCGGTTACGACACCTTTGGCGACCTGACCGACGTCCAGGACGCCACCGGCCGCACCACCCACTACCGGTACGACCAGCACGGCCGCCGCATCGAGGCCCGTTACACCGACTACACCCCGCCCGGCGCCACCGCAGCCCTGCACCCCGTCGAGAAGTGGACGTACGACGCCGACGGCAACACCACCTCGCACACCGACGCGCTCACTCGCACCACCACCTACGCCTACGATCTGCGCGACCGCCTCGTCCGCACCACCCTGCCGGCGGCCGCGCCCGGCGCCGCCCAGGGCTACCGCACCGTCGCCCGCGACGACAACGGCAACGTGCTGTCCGTCATCGACCCGAGCGGCGCCCAGACCCTCGCCGTCTACGACGGCATGGACCGGCGGACCTCCGCCACCTCGGTCGTCCGCAACGGCACCGCCACGCCGGACACATACACCACCACGTACACCTTCGACGACTTCGGCGACCTCCTCAGCAGCACCCTCGGCGACACGTCCACCACCTACACCTACGACAAGCTCGGCGAACTCACCTCCAGCACCCCCGCCGGACGGGGCACCACCCGCTACACCTACGACCTCGCCGGGCGCCCGGCCACCGTCACCGACCCGCTCGGCCGGGTGTCCGCCACCGGCTACGACCTCGCCGGCCGGGCCACCGCCAAGACCGTCTCGGACCCGCAGGGCGCCGTCCTCGCCACCACCGGCTACGGCTACGACGCGGCGGGCAACGCCGTCACCGTCACCGACCCGAACCAGAAGGTCTGGCAGACCGGCTACGACGCCCGAAACCAGCCCGTCGGCCTCACCGACCCGCCGGTCGGCGCCGGCCCCGCCGCCACCACCGGGCTCGGCCACGACCTCCTCGGCCGGCTCACCCGGATCACCGACGCCCGCGCCAACGCCACCTACCAGACCTACAACACCCTCGGCCTCGCCGAGACCCAGACCCTCCCGGCCGTCCCCGCCGACCAGAGCCCCGCCGACCGTGCCACCGTCACCGCCTACGACGCGGCCGGCCAGCGCACCACCGTCACCCAGCCCGGCGGCGTCACCCGCACCGCGAGCTACGACGGCCTCGGCCGGCTCACCGGCGAGAACGGCACCGGCGGCGACGCCAACGCGAGCCGCTCCTTCGGCTACGACCTCGCAGGCCGGCTCACCTCGGCCTCCACCCCCGGAGGCAACCAGACCTTCGGCTACGACGACCGGGGGTTGCTGACCGGCAGCCAGGGCCCGCTCGGCACCAGCGGCTACACCTACGACACCGCCGGCCGCCCACTCACCGAGACCGACCCCGGCGGCGCCCGGATCGCCTACACCTGGAACGGCAACAGCGACCTCGCGACCGTCACCGACAGCCTCTCCGGCCTCACCCGCACCGTCACCCACGACCCTGCCGGACAGGTCACCGCCGAGAAGCGCGCCACCGGCACCACCCCCGGGCCGACCCGCACCTTCGGCCACGACGGCCTCGGTCGGGTCACCAGCGACACCGTCACCGACCCCACCGGCAAGGTCAGCACCCAACTCAGCTACACCTGGGACCCGGCCGGACACCTCACCGCCAGCGGCGCCACCGGCACCGCCGACAACGACAGCCGCACCTACGGCTACGACGGCGCCGGCCGGCTCACCCGGGTCGCCGACACCACGAAGAACACCGGTACCGACTACGGCTGGGACGCCGCAGGCAACCGCACCGGGACCGTCGACTGGACCGGCACCGCCGCCCAGCACACCACCACCGGCACCGGCACCGCCGCCTACGACCCCCGTAACCGGCTCACCAGCGCCACCGGCGCCGACGGCAGCACCACCAGCTACACCTTCACCCCACGCGGCACCCTCGCCACCAGCACCACCAAGAACGCCACCGGCGCCGTCACCGCGAGCAGCGCCAGCAGCTACGACGCCCTCGGGCGACTCACCGGCGTCGACGGCCGCAGCTACGCCTACGACGCCCTCGACCGGCTCACCTCCGCCGGAGCGGGCCTCGCCGCACCCGCCGCGTTCAGTTACCCGGGTCTCGCCCGGGAACCCGACTCGGACGGCACCTTCGCCTACGCCCGCGCCCTCGATGGCACCCCGCTCGCCGCCCGCCCCAGCGGCGGCGGTACCGGCGCCGCGCTGCTCACCAACGCCCACCACGACGTCCTCGGCAGCACCGACACCGGCAGCGGAGCGCTCACCTCCGGGCGCGGCTACGACGCCTTCGGCAAGCCGACCGGCAGCACCGGCACCGCGCCCGCGCTCGGCTTCCAGGGCGGCTGGACCGACCCGGCCACCGGCCGGGTCCATGCCCAGGCCCGCTGGTACAGCCCCGGCACCGGCACCTTCACCTCCGCCGACGACCGCGTCCCGGGCCTCGGCTCCGCCGCCGCCACCAACCGCTTCGCCTACGGCAACGCCGACCCGGCGAGCACCTGGGACCCGTCCGGCCACTTCGGCATCGGCGACATCCCCGGCCTCGGGGAGATCACCCGGGTCCTGGGCTCCCTGGAACGCGGCGCCCTCAACCTCGGCGGCACCGCCCTGCGGACCGTCGCCGGGGCCGTCGCCACCGGCGCCGACACGGCCGGGGCGGTCGCCGTCGAGGCGCTGGCCTCAGCCGGAGCCGAGGTGGTCGCGGTCGGAGCCACCGTCGGCGAGGTGGCCGGCGCCGCGGCCGCCTGTGCGGCCGGGTGCGTGGCCGCGATCGTGGTCGGCACCGTGATCGCGGTGGCGGTGGCCGGCTACCTCGTCTACGAGGTGGTCAACGCCGACGGCAGCCTCAGCCCGGCCTCCGGCACCGAGACCACCCCGCGCTACGACCCCCGCGACGACCCGCGCGTCCAGCGCCCCGGCCCGGTCACCACCACCAACCCCGGCAACCGGGGCGTGCCGAAGCCGACCCCGGTCAAGGCCACCAACCCCGCACCCCGGCCGCCCGCCCCGCAGAGCACCCCGCCGCACCTCACCGGCACCAGCTGGACCACCACCGAGGACGTCCGCACCGAGACCAGCCACTGGTGGGACGACACCTACCTGTACACCCGCACCGACACCTGGATCACCGACACCACCTTCGTCACCTCCCACTACTCGGACGGCTCCTGGACCGGCAGCGGCCCCCAGGTCAGCGTCCGCCACCTGTGGGAGACCCTCAGCAAGCTGCTGATCGACCTCAGCAGCCCCGTCCAACTCCCCACCCCCCTCGACACCAGCAGCCCCGACCCCCACCCCGACCACGCCGCCGACCCCGGCGCCGCCTGCGGCAGCGGCGGCCCCGCCGACGCCTGCGCCGCCGCGGCCGCCGCCGGCAAACTCCCCGCCGGTGCCCTCGACCCCACCCCCCAACCCGCCGACGCGGGCCAGGGCGGCAAGGGCGGCAAGGGCGGCGGTTCGGAGGCTCCGAGCTGCACGCCGGGGCCGGAGGGCCAGGAGTTCGGTGAGCTGGAATGGGTCGACCCGGCGACGATCAACTTCTCGCAGCGCACCATCAGTCCGAACAACTACGCCCAGGCGATGGCCGCCGGCCGGTGGGACTGGACACGACCGGGAACCGCGCTACGGGTGATCGAGGTCGACGGCCAGTTGGTGAGTTTCGACAACCGTCGGCTCGACGCGGCGCGCGAGTTCGGCGGGCCGGCAGCGATCATCAGGGTGGATCCGTGTGCCGCGGGCCCGAAGGGAAAGACCTGGGAGGAGGCGTTCGAAGAGCGTTTCAACGACCGCCGCAACCTTGAGCAGGGCGGTAGGGTCCCTCGCCAGGGATTGGACGAACGCCCACTTCCGATCAACGGGGTGGGGAACTGACCGCGAATCCGGACTGTTCGAAGGGCTGATCATGACGAGGATCGTAGAGCTGTGGCGCTCGGGTGAAGTGCCCGTTGAGTGCGGGTTGTTCCGGGCGGACGGGACGTCGCGGGAGGCGGACTGCGAATCCCCGACCCTGGCGAACTACGTGTTGGGTGAACCGCTGGACCTCGACGCCCTGTTGGCGGACGACCCGGACTGGACGACCTCGCCCGCCGTTTGGGCGGAGGTCGAACTGCCGGGCAGGGCGGGGTACTTGTGCAGCGGGGGAGGAAGCCACGGCTCCGATGGTTTCTTCGCCAGGCTGGATGCGGACCAGAACCTGGTCTGGGTCGTGCACCTGCTGTCCAACGAGTTCGTCCGGATCGACGTCGACTGGCCACGGGCGACGTTCACCAACAACTGGGGGAACACCCTCACCATCGACCTGACCGACCCGGACTACGCCGCCCCGTAGCCGCCCGCCGTCACACCCGGGGCGGGTCCACCGCGAAGAGCTGGTCCTCGACGTGGTCGAGGGCGACCCGCAGGGCGCCCATCGAGACGACCTCCGAGCCGAGGGCGGCGAGAGCCACCTCGGGGGCGCGGAGGGTGAATTGGGCGAGGCGTTCGCGCAGGGGCTCCAGGACGCCGTCGAGGCCCGCGGCCCAGCCGCCGATGACGACCAGTTGCGGGTCGATGGCGAGGACCAGGGCGGCGACGCCCTGGACCAGTCTGGTGAGGAAGCGGTCCATGGCGACCTTGGCGACCTCGTCGCCCTCGCGGGCGAGCCGCAGGACGCGGGCGACGGCGGCCTCGTCCAGGGGGTTGAGGGGCTTGCCGGTGGTGGAGAGGAGCTTCTCGGGGGTGACCTCCTGGCCGAGCAGGTGGAGGGCGCCGATCTCGCCGGCGGCGCCGCCGTAGCCGCGGTGGAGCTTGCCGTTGATGAGGGAGCCGGCGCCGGGGCTGAGGCCGGCCATCACGAAGACCACGTCGTCGGCGCCGACGGCGGCGCCCTGCCAGTGTTCGGCGATGGCGGCGAGGTTGGCGTCGTTCTCGATCAGGACGGGGCAGCGGAAGGAGCGCCGGAGCCGGGCGCCGAGGTCGAGGCCGGTCCAGCCGGGCATGGCGGTGCCGAGCTGCACGGTGCCCTCGCGGTCGACGATGCCGGGGGTGCCGATGCCGACGGACCACAGGTTGTCGCGGGAGATGCCCGCCTTGCGGAGGACCTCGGCGACGGCGGTGCGGACGGCGGTGAGCCGCTCCTCGGCGTCGAGGGTCTCGTCGACGGGCTTGAAGTGACTGCCCGCCACTTCGCCGGTGAGGTCGGCGAGGATGACCCGGATGTCGTGGACGCCGATCTCGATGCCGAGGATGTGTCCGGCCTCGGCCCGGAAGCGGAACCAGCGGGCGGGGCGGCCGCGGCGGCCGGTGCCGGACTGGCCGTCCTCCCGGGGTTGTTCGACCTCGGCGACCAGGCCGGTGTCGACGAGCCCCTCGATGACGCCCTCGACGGTGGGCCGGGAGAGCCCGGTCTCGCCGACGAGTTGGGTGAGGGTCACGGAGTGGCCGGTCCGCAGCGCCCGTAGCGTGACCGCGGCGTTGATCCGCCGCAGCAGCGAGGAGTCTCCTCCGGTGAGCCGATCCGCCAATGCGATGCCCTTCGCCGTTCGCGCGACTGCCCTGGCGCGCGGTGTCGAGTCCGCGGAGCCCACCGAACGGCCCGCGGGGGTCTGCCCCCCGGAACACGGAACACGGAACGTGGAACGGGCGGCGCACGGCCGCCCGTACGGAGGCCCGGAGGACAAGCCGGAGCCTACCCGGGGAGCGCCCCGGGCGGCGAGGATTCCCGCAGCTCACCTGGGCTTCGGTATCGAAATGGTACGGATCGGGTGGCGGTACGTGACCCGTGCTTCACCGGTCGGCCACGGACGGTCCGTCCCCGGGTCCGTCCCCGGGTCCGTCCCCGGGTCCGTCCCCGGGTCCGCGCCCGGGTCACTGCCTCGGTCCCCGCCCCGGGCGCCGGCCCCGCACGGACCACCGGGAGCGCACCGACAGCAGCGAGCCGACGCTCAGCCAGGAGCAGGCGGAGAACGCGCTGACCACGGACCCGGCCGAGCCGATGGACAGCACGCTGCCGACGGAGCCGATGGAGAGCACGGACCCGACGGAGCCGATCGACAGCAGCGAGCCGATGGAACCGATGGAGCCGATCGAGCCGAGGGAGGCCCGGGAGCGGATCGAGCGCACGGAGGCGGCAACGGAAACGGAGGCGGAAGCGGAAGTGGAAGCGGCCATGCGCCCGATCGTAACGATGGTTCCGTCAGTCGACCCGGGCGACGAACAACCCCTGCCCGAGCAGCCCCATCGGGTGCCCGGCCTCCGGGAGGGTGAGGACGGTGGGGCAGCCGGCGGCGGTGAGGGCGGACTGCCAGTGCTCGGCCGGGTGGGCGGTGAGGCCGCGCGGGTCGCCGGTGATCAGCAGGTCGAGCTGTTCGGCGACGGGGGCGAGCAGCAGCAGCCGGCCGCCGGGGGCGAGCAGGTCGACGAGGGCCGGGACCTCCTCCTCGGGCCGTCCGGCGGCGGAGGCGACGACGATGTCGTAGCGCCCGCCGTCGGGGGCGAGGTGGTGGTCGGCGTTCTGCCGGGGGCGGGCGGCGAGGGCGCGGGCGACGGCGGTCTCGGTGCCGTCGCGGTCGAGTTCGAGGACGCGCAGCGGCCGCGGCCCGTGGTGGGCCTCGGCGGTGGCGCGGACGAGGGCGCCGAGGGCGGTGCCGAGGTAGCCGCGGGCGGCGGCCCAGCGGACGGGGGTGGCGGCGGGGCGGGGGGCCTCGTCGCCGGTGAGGAGGCCGGGCAGGCGCAGGGCGCCGCGTCTGACCCGGTCGAGGACGGCGGCGCTGCCGAGGCCGTCGGCCCAGGTGTCGGCGGCGGGCCGCCAGGCCTCCCGGACCGCGGCGGGGCCGAGTTCGGGGGCGCCGTGGTAGAGCGGGCCCTGGGCGCCGCCGTCCCGGTGGGCGATCAGGCCGTGCCGGGCGAGGGCGTCGAGCCAGCGGCCGACCCGGGGGCGCTGGGCGGGGGTGACGAGGGCGGTGGCGAGGAGTTCGGCCTCGGAGCGCGCCGGGGCCGGGGTGGCATCGGGGCCCGGCCCCGGGTCGGTCCCCGGGTCGGTCCCCGGCGCGGGTTCGGTGAGGATCCCGGTCTGCTGGAGGGTGTGCAGCAGGGTGGTGAGCACGGCCCGGTCGAGGTGGGCGCCGAAGGTGCTGACCTGCTCGGCGGTGACGCCGATGCTGTGCTTCCAGGCGGCGGCCGTGGCGGTCCGGGCGTCGGCGCGCAGGCGGCGGTCGGCGGCCTCGGCCTGGCTGTGCGGGGCGCGGACGTGGGCGAGGACAGCCCCCAGGGCGTCGACGGCGGCGTAGACGTCGTCCTGCCGGGGTTCGGGGCCGACGTGGAGGACGAGCCGGAGCGCGCCGAGGTCGTGGTCGGCGAGGCCGGGGTGCCGGCTGAGCTGCCAGAGCAGGGCGGAGGGCAGGCTGAGGTGGGTGGTCCCGCCGGCGGCGAGGGCGGTGAGCTGCTCCTCGGGGGGCAGGGCGGGGTCGGGGCAGTGCACGGTGCCGCCGGCCAGCAGGGTGGCGAGGGCGAGTTCGACGGCGAGGTCGGTGACCGGGTGCAGCACGGTGTGCCGGATGGGCGCCGGGCCGAGGACGCCGGCCCAGTGCCGGAGCCGTTCCTCGGCGGCGCGGGCGGTGGAGGGCGGCAGGGCGGCGTGCGCGGCGACGCGTTCGGCGAGGGCCCGGGGCAGGCCGCCGGGCGGGGAGACGCCGAGCAGCAGGCCGATGCCGCTGATCGCGCGTCCGTCGGCGACGACGGCGGGCCGGTCGCCGAGCTCGCGCAGCGCGCTGACCAGCGCAGGGGTCGAGGCCAAGGTGATCACTCCGGGGTGCGGGGGAGAAGCCGCACCACTGAACCATGGGTGCGGGCCGATGGGTGGGGCCCCCGGGTAATAGTTCCGTAATGATTTTCATATCAGCCAATCAAGCGACGGGGGTGAACCCGGTACGAACGCACCGGAACTGCACATTCCGGGAACGCCGTGCGATCCCTTGACAGGTGGTTCGGGTGCTGGATTACTTGGCCTGGGCTTGCCCTGACCGAACGATCGGTAGGGCTCCCAGTCCCGTCCGACCTGCGAAGGAGCGACGATGACCGGCCGTGCGTCCGACCCCGACCGACGCCTGGGGGAGCCGATTCCGCCAGCGCTCCTGGATGCCGGCGAGCGGATGGGCGTCGACGAACTGCGCGCCCACCAGCTCGACCGGCTCCGGGCCACCCTGCGGCACGCCTACGACCACGTCGAGCTCTACCGCCGCAAGTTCAACGCCGCCGGGGTGCACCCCGAGGACTGCCGCACCCTGGACGACCTCGCCCGCTTCCCCTTCACCACCAAGGCCGACCTGCGCGAGGGCTACCCCTTCGGGATGTTCGCCGTCCCGATGGAGCAGGTCCGCCGGATCCACGCCTCCAGCGGCACCACCGGGCGCCCGACCGTGGTCGGCTACACCGAGAACGACCTCTCCGTGTGGGCCGACGTGGTGGCCCGCTCGATCCGCGCGGCCGGCGGCCGGCCCGGGCACAAGGTGCACATCGCGTACGGCTACGGGCTGTTCACCGGAGGCCTGGGCGCGCACTACGGCGCCGAGCGGGCCGGCTGCACCGTCATCCCGGCCTCCGGCGGGATGACCGCCCGGCAGGTCCAGCTGATCCAGGACTTCCGCCCCGAGATCATCATGGTCACCCCGTCCTACCTGCTCACCCTGCTGGACGAGTTCGACCGGCAGGGCCTGGACCCGCGCGCCGGCTCGCTGCGGGTGGGCATCTTCGGGGCCGAGCCCTGGACGGAGGAGATGCGGCGCGAGATCGAGGAGCGGCTCGACCTGCACGCCGTCGACATCTACGGCATCTCCGAGGTGATGGGCCCCGGGATCGCCCAGGAGTGCGTGGAGACCAAGGACGGCCTGCACATCTGGGAGGACCACTTCCTCCCGGAGGTGGTGGACCCGCTCGGCGACGAGGTGCTCCCGCAGGGGGAGAGCGGCGAACTGGTCCTCACCTCGCTCACCAAGGAGGCGCTGCCGATCGTCCGCTACCGCACCCGTGACCTCACCCGGCTGCTGCCCGGCACCGCACGGCCGGCCTTCCGGCGGATGGAGCGGGTCACCGGGCGCAGCGACGACATGATCATCCTGCGTGGGGTGAACCTCTTCCCGACCCAGATCGAGGAGATCCTGCTGCGCACCCCGGGCGTCGCCCCGCACTTCCAGCTGCGGCTGACCCGGCAGGGGCGGCTGGACCACCTGACCGTCCGGGTGGAGGCCCGCCCGGAGGCGGCGGCCGGGCTGCGGGAGGCGGCGCGGGCGGAGATCGTCCGGGCGGTCAAGGACGGCGTGGGCGTGACGGTCTCGGTCGAGGTGGTGGACCCGTACACGCTGGAGCGCTCGGTCGGGAAGATCAAGCGGGTGGTCGACGCGCGGGGGTGAAGGGCCGCGGGGGCCTGCGGGGGCGGTGTCCTGCGGGGAGCAGGGGCCTGCGGGGAGGCCGGAGGCGCACGGCTGTCCGGGGGGTGATGCCGTGCGCCTCCGACGTCTACAGCAATGTAGACGCTCAGTGGGCGGAGAGTCCAGCCGCCGCCCGACGGTGCGCCCGCGCGGCGAGCGCCAGCGACACCGCCATCAGCACCGCCAGGGCGAGGCTGACCGGGCCGGTGCCCAGGCCGATGCCGCCACGGTCGGCGCCCACGCCCAGCCAGTCCGCGAAGGAGGCGCCCAGCGGACGGGTCAGCACGTACGCCCACCAGAAACCGGCCACCGGGCCCACCCAGCCGGACCGGGCCGCCACCGCCGGGATCGCGATCAGCAGCGCGAAGCCCAGCCCGGCCACCAGGTAGCCGAGGTGCAGGGTGGCCGCCGTCAGGTCGCCCAGCGCGGTGCCCAGGGCGAAGGTCACCAGCACGGCCGACCAGTAGAACAGCTCCCGGCGCAGCCCGGTCACCCGGTCGATCGCCAGCGAGCCCTCCACCCGGTGCCAGAGCAGGAACAGCACCGCCAGCGCCACCGCCAGCGAGCCGGCCGACAGCGCGTACGGGACGCCGAGCGCGACGTGCGCCACGTCGGCGACCATCGTGCCGAACACGCTGACCAGGACGACCACCGCCCAGTACAGCCCGGGCACGCAGCGCCGGGTCCGCAGCTGCACCAGCAGGGCCACGGCGAGCAGCAGCCCGGCGGCGGCCACCGCCAGGACCGGGTCGAAGGTCTTGGCGAGGAAGTCGGAGAGCGTCTCGCCCATGCCGGTGGTCAGCACCTTCACCAGCCAGAACCAGCCGTCCACGGCGGGCACCTTGCTCCCGCCGGAGCGCGCGGAGCGCGGGGGCCGGCCCGGGGCGGGGCGGTCGGGGGCGGGGCGGGTCGTCGAGGTGTGGGCCATGTCAGCCCTCGGCGCCGTCGGCGGTGTTGCCGGTGGCGCCGGCGTTCCCGGCGGCGGCGTTCCCGACGGTGGTGTTGGAGGTCAGCTCACCGCTGGTGCCGTCCACCGTCACCAGGTGGCGCACGCCGTCCTGGCCGACGACCGACACGGCCCAGGCCGCGCCGCCGCCCTGCTCGGTGATCCGGCGCAGCGACTCGGCGCGGCCGCCCGGCACGGCGGCCTGGGCCTTGTCGAGGGCGGTGGAGGCGCCGACCGAGGGCAGCGGGGCGGGCGCCTGGCCCGGTATCCGGCCCTGGCCCTGCGTCCGGCCGTGACCGCCCTCCCGGCCCTGGCCCTGCTGCTGGTCCTCGCCGCCGCGCTGCTTGCCGTGCCCGTGTCCGCGCCCCTGCTCCTGCCCGCGTCCGCCGCCGTGCCCGTCCCCGCGCCCGGCGCCGTCCTCGGCCGAGGCCGCCGCCTCGCGGTGCCCGCGGCCACCCTCCCCGTGCCCTTCGTGGGCCGCCACCGCGACGGCCAGCCCGCCCGCGCCGAGCAGCGCCACCGTCACCACCCCGGCGGCGAGCCGGCGCTCCTTGCCGCCCGCCCAGGCGCGCAGCCGCTGCGCGCGACGGCGCCGGGGCGACAGCGGCGGCAGTTCGGGGACCTCCGGCTCCTCACCGGACGACGGGGTGAAGGACGACTGGGGATCGGTCATCGGGCGTGCTCCTTGCCTGGGAAGTGCGGCGCTGCGCTCCGCGCCCGGCGATCATGGCGGACCGCACCTGAACCCACGCTTAAGCCGCCGCAAGATCGCTCACGGCGGCCTGGCACCCTGAACGGATGCACATACTCGTCGTGGAGGACGAACAGCGGATGGCCACCGCGCTGCGGCGCGGCCTGGAGGCCGACGGCCACACCGTGGACACCGCCCACAACGGCCCCGAGGGCCTCGCCCTCGCCGAGCGCCACCCCTACGACGTGATCGTCCTCGACATCATGCTGCCCGGCCTCAACGGCTACCGGGTCTGCGCCCGGCTGCGCGAGGCCGGCTGCCGGGCCGGGATCCTGATGCTCACCGCCAAGGACGGCGAGTGGGACGAGGCCGAGGCCCTGGACACCGGCGCCGACGACTACCTCGCCAAGCCGTTCTCCTTCGTCGTCCTGCTCGCCCGGCTGCGCGCCCTGCACCGCCGGATCGACCAGCAGCGCCCCCGGCTGCACACCCTCGGCGACCTGGTGCTGGACGCCAACGCCCGCACCTGCACCCGGGCCGGCACCCCGACCCACCTGACCGCCCGGGAGTTCGCGATCCTGGAGCACCTGGCCGCCCGGGCCGGCACGGTGGTCTCCAAGCGCGAGATCCTCGACCAGGTTTGGGACGCCCACCACGACGCCGACCCGAGCATCGTCGAGGTGCACGTCCACGCCCTGCGGCGCAAGATCGACGCGCCCTTCGGCCGGGCCGCCCTGCAGACCATGCGCGGCGCCGGCTACCGGCTCGACCCGGCCGGCGGCTGAGGTGCGCCGCTCCCGCCGCCCCGGACCGCGGCAACTCCCCTCCGCACTCCGACGGTTGCGGCACGTCCCCTCCGTACTCCGCCGGATGCGCCGACTGCCGTCCGTACTCCGCCGGTTGCGCCGACTGCCCTCCGCGCTCCGCCGGTTCGTCCCGAGGACGGTGCGCGCCCGGGCCACCGCGGCCGCCGGTACGGTGCTGGCCGCGGCCCTCGTCCTGGCCGGGGCCGGACTGCTCGCCGCCGTCCGCGCCGACCTGGTCGCCTCCGCCACCTCCGCCACCCGGCAGCAGGCCGAATCGGTCGCCCAACTCGCCGCCCAGGGACGGCTGGCACCCGTCCTGCACGCCGCCCACGGCACCGACTTCCTCCAGGTCGTCGACGCCCGCGGCAGCGTCCTCGCGGCCAGCCCCAACCTGGCCGGCCGCCCGGCGCTGCCCGTCGCCGGGCGCACCGGCTCGCACACCACCGACGACGTCGACCCGCTGTACGAGCACCACCGCCAGCGGCTCGCCGCCGTCACCGCCGACACCCCGACCGGCCCGGTCACCGTGTACGCGGGCGCCTCGCTGCGCGCCGCCGACGAGGCCATGGACATCACCCAGGCCGGCCTGGCCGTCGCCTGCCCGCTGCTGCTGCTCACCGGGGTGGTGGTCACCTGGAAGGTCACCGGGCAGGCGCTGCGGCCGGTGGAGGCGATCCGCGCCGAGGTCGACGCCATCACCGGCCAGGACCTGCACCGCCGCGTCCCCGAACCGGGCACCGCCGACGAGATCGCCCGGCTCGCCGCCACCATGAACGCGATGCTCGACCGGCTGGAGGCCTCCGGCCGGCGCCAGCGCGAGTTCATCGCCGACGCCTCGCACGAACTGCGCAGCCCGCTCGCCGTGCTGCGCACCCAGCTGGAGGTCGCCGACACCCACCCGGACCCGGCGGTCCGCGCCGAGCTGGTGCACGGCGCGCTGGAGGACACCGACCGGCTGCAGAACCTCGCCACCGACCTGCTGCTGCTCGCCCGCCTCGACGCCGGCGGCACCGACGACCGCCCGCACCGGCGGACCGACCTCACCGAGCTGGTCGCCACCACCGTGCTGGCCCGCCCGCCCGGCCCGCACCGCCGCACCACCGACCTCGCCCCCGGGGTCGCCGTCGACGGCATCCCGCTCTGGCTGGGCAGGCTGCTCACCAACCTGCTGGACAACGCCGAGCGGCACGCCGCCACCACCGTGCACGTGCGGCTGGCCGCCGACCCCGGGCGCGGCCTCGCCCTGCTGGACGTCGAGGACGACGGGCCCGGCATCCCGCCCGCCGACCGGGAGCGGGTCTTCGAACGCTTCACCCGCCTCGACGACGCCCGCTCCCGCGACCACGGTGGCAGCGGCCTGGGCCTGCCGATCGCCCGCGACATCGCCCGCCACCACCGGGGCACCCTCACCGTCACCCCGACGGAGGCCGGCGCCCGGCTCACCGCCGCGCTGCCGCTGGCGGGGGAGTAGCGACCGCACCGGGTGCCGATGGGCCGCGGCCCCACGAGCTGCGGCCCCACGAGCTGCGGCCCGACGAGCCGCGGCCCGACGACCGCCGGCACGCCCGTTTGGCGCACCTGGGTCGTGGAGGCGCTGATGGCTTCCCAGACTCGGAGGGCAGGGGGGCGGATTCAATCGGAGAGGCTTCCCGATGAGTATCAGGCTCCGCCGCGTCCTCGCGGTGACCGCAGTGGTTTCCCTCGGCCTCGGCGCGGCGTCCTGCGGCAGCGCCAAGCAGTCCTCGTCGGGCGGCGGTTCGTCGGGCTCCGCCGCCGCGAGCGGTGGCGGGACGGCCGCGGTCGGCGCGGTGCGGATCGGCCTGCTGCTGCCGGAGACCAAGACCACCCGCTACGAGCAGTTCGACCGCCCGCTGATCGAGAAGAAGATCAAGGAGCTGGCGCCGGACGCGCAGATCGACTACTACAACGCCAACCAGGACGCGACCCTCCAGCAGACCCAGGTGGACACCGCCCTCACCAAGGGCGACAAGGTGCTGATCCTGGACGCGGTGGACGCCAAGTCGATCCAGTCCTCCGTGCAGAAGGCCCACGACGCGGGCGTCAAGGTGCTGGCCTACGACCGGCTGGCCCAAGGCCCGGCCGACGCGTACGTGTCCTTCGACAACCACAAGGTCGGCGAGCTCCAGGGCCAGGCCCTGGTCGCGGCGGTCGGCGGCAAGGCGAACGCGGGCGAGATCTTCATGATCAACGGCTCGCCGACCGACCCCAACGCGGCCGACTTCAAGGCCGGCGCGCACAGCGCGATCGACGGCAAGCTCAAGATCGGCAAGGAGTACGACACCCCCCAGTGGGACCCGAACACCGCCAACCAGGAGGCCGCCGCCGCGATCACCGCGATCGGCGGGCCGAACGTGGTCGGCGCCTACTCGGCCAACGACGGCATGGCCGCGGGTGTCGCGACCGCGCTCAAGGCGGCCGGCCTGAGCGTCCCGCTCACCGGCCAGGACGCCCAACTCGACGGCATCCAGCGGATCGTGGCCGGGAGCCAGACCATGACGATCTACAAGCCGTTCAAGCCGGAGACCGACATCGCCGGGCAGATGGCCGTCGCCCTGGCCTCCGGCAAGGCGCTGGACGCCAGCCTCGTGCCGACCACCGTGACCAACGGCAGCGGCAACAAGGTGCCCGCCAACCTGATCACCCCGGTCGTCGTCACCAAGGACAACATCAAGACCACCGTGGTCCAGGACGGCCTGTACACCGTCGCCCAGATCTGCACCCCGGACTACGCCGACGCCTGCAAGAGCGCCGGCCTCCAGTAGTAGGCGGCCAGTAGTAGGCGGCGTGTGTAGGCGGCCCGGAATCCGAACCGCCCCGCCTCCACCACGGAGGCGGGGCAAGGGAGTTGGTCACTGTGCCAGGTGAGACCGTACTGGCCCTGCGCGGGGTCTCCAAACGGTTCGGCGCCGTCCAGGCGCTCACCGACATCGAACTCGAGGTGCACACCGGCGAGGTGCTGGCCCTGGTCGGCGACAACGGCGCCGGGAAGTCCACCCTGGTCAAGTCGATCGCCGGGGTGCACCAGCCCGACGACGGCGCCATCGAGTGGCAGGGCCGGCCGGTGAGCATCCACCGGCCGCAGGACGCCCAGCAGTTGGGCATCGCCACGGTCTATCAGGACCTCGCGCTGTGCGACAACCTCGACGTGGTCGGGAACCTCTTCCTCGGCCGCGAGATCCGGCGCTTCGGCATCCTCGACGAGGTCGCCATGGAGAAGCGCTCCCGGACGCTGCTGGACACCCTCTCCATCCGCATCCCCAGCGTGCGGATCCCGGTCGCCTCGCTCTCCGGCGGCCAGCGCCAGGTCGTCGCCATCGCCCGCGCCCTGATCGGCTCGCCCAAGGTCGTGATGCTGGACGAGCCGACCGCCGCCCTCGGCGTCGAGCAGACCGCCCAGGTCCTCGACCTGGTCGAGCGGCTGCGCGAGCAGGACCACGGCGTCATCCTGATCAGCCACAACATGGCGGACGTGATGGCCGTCGCGGACACCGTCGCGGTGCTGCGCCTCGGCCGCAACAACGGCGTCTTCGACCGGCGCGGCACCAACCAGGAAGAGATCATCTCGGCCATCACCGGCGCCACGGACAACGCCGTGACCCGCCGCAGGGCCCGCGGTCAGGAGGGGTCCCAGTGAGCGACCACACCCCCGGGAACACCCCCGGCGGCGAACCCGAACGCCACCGCCCCCCGCTGCCCGAGGACTCCATGCCCACCGGCGGCGTCAACGCGCCCGTCCCGGTCGCCCCGGAGGCCACCCCCGCAGTCGACCCCCGGCTGATCGTCCGCCAGGAGGGCGTCAAGGGCTACCTGGGCGAGTTCCGCCGCCGGATGAGCAGCGGCGAACTGGGCTCGCTGCCCGTCGTGCTGGCCCTGATCGTGATCTGGGCGGTGTTCGGCAGCCTCAACAGCACCTTCCTGTCCGCGCAGAACCTCTCCAACCTGTCCCAGCAGATCGTCGGCACCGGCATGATCGCGATCGGCGTGGTCTTCGTGCTGCTGCTCGGCGAGATCGACCTCTCGGTCGGCTCGGTCAGCGGCCTGTGCGCGGCGATCTTCGCCGTCCTGAACGTCACCAACGGCGTCAACCAGTGGGTCGCCCTGATCACCGCGATCGTCGGCGGCGCGATCGTCGGCACGATCCACGGCTTCTTCTTCGCCAAGATCGGCGTCCCGGCCTTCGTCGTCACCCTGGCCGGCAACCTCGGCTGGAACGGCCTGATGCTCCAGGTGCTCGGCGCCAGCGGCACCGTCAACCTCTCCGGCAAGGACATCGTCTCCCGGCTCTACAGCACCATCTACGGCCAGCAGATCGCCGCGTACGGCGCGGCGGCCGTCGGCGTGCTGCTGTTCCTGTTCGCCTCGCTGGTCGACGCCCGGCGACGGCAGGCCGCGGGCGTGCCGTCCCGGCCGGTCACCGACATCGTGCTGCGGACGGTGCTGCTGGCGGTGATCGCCTTCCTCGCCGCCTACACCCTCAACCAGTACAAGGGGCTGCCGCTGGCCCTGCTGATCTTCCTGATCTTCATCGTGGTGCTGGACTTCGTGCTGCGCCGCACCACGTACGGCCGCCAGGTGTTCGCGCTCGGCGGCAACATCGAGGGCGCCCGCCGGGCCGGCATCAACGTCTCGTGGATCCGGATCAGCGTCTTCGCCATCTGCTCCACCATGGCCGGGATCGGCGGCCTGTTCCTGGCCGCGCAGATCCAGTCCGCCAGCCAGACCTCCGGCGGCGGCAACCTGCTGATGAACGCCATCGCGGCGGCCGTCATCGGCGGCACCAGTCTGTTCGGCGGGCGCGGCAAGACCTGGTCGGCGCTGCTGGGCGCGCTGGTGATCGGCTCGATCCAGTCCGGGATGAACATCCAGGGCCTGAGCAACGCCATCCAGTTCATGATCACCGGCGCGGTGCTGCTGGCCGCCGTCGTGGTCGACTCGCTGGCCCGGCGCACCCAGCGGGCCGCCGGGCGGGCGTGAGCGGGCGTGAGCGGGCGTGAGCGGGCGTGACCGGGCGTGAGCGGGGTCCGGCGGGCCCTATGCTGCGGGCATGCCGAGTGAGCTGCGAGTTCATCGACCGGACACCGATCAGGCGTTCATCCTGCGGGAGACCGAGCTGACGCCCGTCCCCTTCGTGCCCGAGATCCGCCTGCACATGGCGCAGGACGCCATCGCGCTGTGGGAGACCACCGAGAGCGAACGCGGCCGGGCCGGACTGCCGCCGCCGTTCTGGGCCTTCGCCTGGGCCGGCGGGGTCGCGGTCGCGCGCTACGTGCTGGACCACCCCGAACTGGTCGACGGCCGGGCGGTGCTGGACATCGCGGCCGGCTCCGGACTGGTCGGCGTGGCGGCCGCACTGCGCAGCGCGACGCAGGTGCGGGCCGCCGAGATCGACGCCTACGCGGTCGCCGCCATCGGCCTGAACGCCGAGGCCAACGGCGTACGGGTGGACGGCGCGCTGGTCGACCTGGTGGACGGGGACGGCGCCCCGGCCGAGGTGGTACTGGCCGGCGACGTGTTCTACGAACGGGAGATGGCCGCCCGCTTCCTGCCCTTCCTGGAACGGGCCGCCGCCCGCGGCGCCACCGTCATCGTCGGCGACCCGGGCCGGGCCTACCTGCCCCGGGACCGCTTCACCGCAGTGGCCGCCTACCAGGTGCCGGTGGTGGCGGACCTGGAGGACGCCTCGGTCAAGACCACCACGGTGTGGCGCCTGGGCTGACCATCGGCCGTTCCCACCAGGGGGGCCGTCCACGCCCCGGAATTCCGGGCGGCCCGGCCTGGCCCGCTGCTAGACAGACCGGCATGACCGAACAGACCGGCACCGCCGAACAGATCGTGCTGCGCCCCGCCCGGCCCGAGGAGATCCCCGTCCTGCTCGCCCTCTGGGCCCGGGCCGCCAAGGGCACCAGCATCACCGACGACGCGGCGGGCGTCGCCGCGCTGCTCGCCCGGGACCCGCAGTGCCTGATCGTCGCCGCCGCGGCCGACGATCCGGCCACCCCGCTCGGCACCGTGATCGCCGGCTGGGACGGCTGGCGGTGCCACCTGTACCGCCTCGCCGTCGACCCCGACCACCGCCGCCGGGGCATCGGCGCCGCCCTGCTGGCCGCCGCCGAGGAACGCTTCGCCGCACTCGGCGGCCGCCGCGCCGACGCGATGGTGCTGGACGACAACGCCCTCGGCCACCGCACCTGGCAGGCCGCCGGCTACCACCCCGAACCGCAGTGGACCCGCTGGGTCAAGCCCCTTGCGGGCGGAGCGAGTTAGGGCTCCTCGTCCCTGGCGGGAGGTTCGGGCGGATGCGGCCCCCGGGCGGTGCCCCCCGTCCGGCCCGCTTCGGCAGCCGTTTCGGCGACCCGGTCGACCGCCGGTCGGCAACCGGGGTTGAGCGGCTCGGGGGTGACCCGAGTGGACCACCGGGACGGCCGTGGTGGGAACGCCGTCCGGACGGCCGCCGAACGTTGGCGGCCGTCCGCCGGGCGTGGTCCGCTGGGGCCGGTGCGGATACGAACGGTCACGTTCTGGTACGCACCTCCGACCCCCCACCCTCCCGACAGGGGACCCCCATGACCATGACCGAGAACGGGCTCCGGCTCGACTCGCCCGAGGCCGCCGCCGACGTCCTGGCCGGCCTGACCGACTTCGAGCAGGCCCTCGCCTTCTACCACCAGCACCTGGCGTCGGACACCACGATCAACCTGTCCGTCGCGGAGAACGTCCTGCTGTACCAGCAGTCGATGGACACCGAGGTCTTCAAGAAGATCAAGCTGATCCCCGAGCGGAACATCCAGTACATGGCCTCGGCCGGTACCCCGCAGCTGCGCCGGCAGGTCGCGGAGCTGCTCGGCCGGGCGTTCCACGACACCGTCTCGGAGAAGGACGTCTTCGGCTGCGCCGGGGTCTCCTCCGCGCTGGAGTGCATCGCCTTCGGGCTGATGCGCAAGGGTGCGGGCACGCCGGCGCTCAAGCCGAAGGACGAGGTGCTGATCCCGGCGCCGTACTGGCAGGGCTTCAACTGGTCCTTCGAGGAGCGGCCCAAGCTCAAGTGCGTCCCGGTGAACCTGCCCACCGAGGGCGAGAACCGCTACCGGCTCACCCTGGACCTCATCGTCGAGGCCTACGAGGCACGGCAGAAGGCCAGCCACCGCCCCCGGTTGCTCGTCCTCACCAACCCGCACAACCCGCTGGGCGTCAACTACGACCGGGCGCTGCTGGAGCAGATCTACGCCTGGGCGATGGCGTACACCGACATGCACATCATCTCCGACGAGATCTACTGCCACTCCCAACTCGAAGGCTCCGCGACGCCGTTCACCAGCGCGGTGACGCTGGGGGCGTACGCGGGGTTCGCCGAGCGGATCCACGTGGTGTGGGGATTCGCCAAGGACTTCGGGCTGTCCGGCTTCCGCACCGGCTTCGTGGTCTCCAAGAACAAGGCCGTCCACCGGGCCATGCTGGGCAGCACCGACCCGGCCGAGCGGACCCACCCGCTGCCCTGGTTCACCCCGTTCGACTCGCTCAAGACCTACGTCATCGGGGAGTTGCTCAGCGCCCACCACAACGGCGAGCGCTACACGACGTACGCGATGAAGACGTACCCGGGGCTGCTCAGCGAGAGCTTCCGCGCGGTCAAGGGCGCGCTGGACGCCGCCGGGATCGAGTACGTGCACCGGGACGGTGACAACTCCGCGATGTTCTTCTGGCTGGACCTCACCGAGTACCTCGGCAAGCGTGCGGCGCGGAACCACCCGGAGCTGCCGGTGATCAGGGCGGACGGGCTCGACCCGAACGAGAAGTGGCTGTTCGAGTACCTCGCGGCCAAGCCCACCGAGGTCACCCTGCTGCCCGGCGGGGTGATGCACAATCCCGTGCCGGGGTTCTTCCGACTCTGCTTCACCGCCGCTCCGACCAAGGAGGTGGTGGACGCGGTGGGGCGGGTGGCCACGGCGCTCGGCGCGTTGAAGTGACCGCGGGCGGCCCCGGCGCGCTGCCGGGGCCGCCCAGCGGCGGTTGGTCGCAGGTCGTCAGCCGCGCAGGGCGGCCAGCCAGGCTTCGACCTCGGTGGAGGCGCGGGGGAGGTCGGCGGAGAGGTTCTCGTTGCCGTCCTCGGTGACCAGGATGTCGTCCTCGATCCGGACGCCGATGCCCCGGTACTCCTCCGGCACGGTCAGGTCGTTCTGCTGGAAGTAGAGGCCCGGTTCGACGGTGAGCACCATGCCCGCCAGCAGCGTGCCGTCGACGTGCTCCTCGGCGCGGGAGTGGGCGCAGTCGTGGACGTCGAGGCCGAGCATGTGGCCCGTCCCGGCGAGGGTGAAGCGGCGGTGCAGGCCCAGCTGGTACACCTTGTCGGCGGTGAGGTCGCCGAACAGGCCCCAGGCGGTGAGGTGTTCGGCCAGTTCGCGCTGGGCGGCGCGGTGGAAGTCGCGGAAGTCCGCGCCCGGCTTCACGGCGGCGATGCCGGCGTCCTGGGCGGCGTGCACCGCGTCGTAGACCTTGCGCTGGATGTCGGTGAAGCGGCCGGAGACCGGCAGGGTGCGGGTCACGTCGGCGGTGTAGAGCTCGTCGGTCTCCACGCCCGCGTCGAGCAGCAGCAGGTCGCCGGGGCGGGCCTGGCCGTTGTTGCGCACCCAGTGCAGGGTGGTGGCGTGCGGCCCGGCGGCGGCGATGGTGCTGTAGCCGACGTCGTTGCCCTCCAGGCGGGCGCGGACGAAGAAGGTGCCCTCGATCAGGCGTTCCGGCGTCGCGGCGTCCGTGCCCAGGACGCGCACCACGTCCTCGAAGCCGCGGGCGGTGGCCTGGCAGGCGTGGCGCAGCTGGGCGATCTCGAACTCGTCCTTGACCAGCCGCAGGCCGGAGAGGAAGACCTCGAACTCGGCGTCGCGCTCGGGGTTCGCGCGGCCGCCGACGGCGGCCTCGACCCCGGTGTCGTGCCGGCGCAGCACCCGGACCGGGGCGGTGGTGGCGGCCAGGTCGGCGTGCGCGGTGCGGACGTCCCGGCAGGGCAGGCCGAACAGCTTCTCGCTCTCGGTGAGGCTGTTGCGGCGGCCGTCCCACAGTTCGCCGTGGCCGTCGAGCCAGAACTCGCCGTTCTCGATGTCGGAGCGGTTGCGCAGGTAGAGCACGGCGCGGTGGCCGCTCGCGCCGGTGGGCTCCAGGACCAGGACGGCGTCCTGGGACTGGTCGCCGGTCAGGTAGACGTAGTCGGAGGAGGGGCGGAACGGGTAGTCGGTGTCGTTGGCCCGAACCTTGGGGTTGCCGGACGGGACCACCAGCAGTTCACCGGGGAAGGCGGCGGACAGCGCGGCCCGGCGGCGCTCGGTGTGGGCGGCCTGGGGGATCGCTTCGAGGGCGTGGCGCTCGGTGTCGGCCCAGCCGCGCTTCATGCTCTCGGCGAGTTCCTCGGTCACCCCGCGCGTGAGGCCGTTCTTGCGGTACTTGATGGTCTCGGTGGCTTCGGTGGCGTCAGTGGGCTCGGTCACAGCGGACTCTCCAGAGGGGGCGGGGAGATGCGGCGCCTCGTCGCGCCGACCTGCCTGGCACATGGGTACGTAACAAGCGTTGTGTACCGTATATCGAACGGCGTCCGAAGAGAAGGGGCCGGTACCGAATCCGGTAACCGGCCACGGCCGTTCGCACACATCGCCTACCATCCCGGCGGGGGGAGGGACCGGTGTGCGGGAGCACGCCCGGGCCGCTCGCCCCTGCGGCGGCCCGGACCCGGTGCCGACCGCTCCGACGACCGGGAGTTGACTCGGTGACACTCACAAGACGCACCGGCCGGGGCCTGACGGCCGCGGCGGTGCTGGTCGGACTGGCCGTGGCACCGGCGGGCTTCGCCGCCGTACCCGCCGCCGCCCTCACCTCCGTACCCGCCGCCGTACCCGCAGCCGCACCCGCAGCCGCACCCACCGCCGCACCCACCGCCGCACCCCCGGTGCCGGTGAACCTCACGGCCGCGGGCCCGTTCGCCGACTCGTTCCGGCAGAGCCCGGCGCTCAACACCGCGCCGCTGCGCGGGTTGAACGTCGGCCTGGACCAGCGCCAGCAGGGCAGCGCCCGGACGGTCTCCTGGACGAGGACCTCCGGCCGCTGGGACACCTCGGTGGCGCCGGACTCCTCGTACGTCCAGGTCAGCACCCCGGACCAGCCGAACCGGCTGGTGTTCACCACCGGGATCTCGGCGGTCATGCTGGGCGCTCCGGTGATCGCGGACACCGACGGGACGTACACCGTCTCCACGGTGGTGGATCCGGCGGTGGGGGACACCTCCAGCGGTGACTGGGCCTCGCTGGTGCTCAGTCGCAGCCACCGTGCCAACGGGTACGTCACCAGCGGCGACGTGGACCTGGGGCTGACGGTCACCTCGGCCGGGAAGCTGGCGCTGTTCCACGGCGGCGGGGGCGAAACCCCGTTCTGGCAGGGCTCGGTGGCCCCGGCCGACCGGTACGCGGTCTCGGTGAAGGTGTCGACCGGCGCGGACCGGGCGGTGACCCTGACGGTCAACGGCACCGCGTTCACCGTCACCGGCCCCGGGTCGGTCAACCGCTGGCCGAGCAGCGCGTTCCTCTCCCTGGGGGCGTACCTGTCCGGCCCGGGCGAGCTGACGACCTTCGGCGACGGCAACGGCACGGGTGTGAACGTCAGCCGGATCGACGCCGCCGCGACGGCCGCGGCGAAGCCCTTCATGGACACCTTCGACGGCGCTCCGGCGGGCAGCGACGACGGGCTGAACGACGACCTGAGCGCCCGCCAGCCGACCCTGGTCTCGGCCAACTACACGGCGGTGTCCGGCACCAAGGGCCTGGCCGCGACGCCCCCGGCGGGTTCGGTGCGGGTCAACAGCCCCGCCGCGCCCGACGCGCTGTCCTTCCCCCAGGGCACCGCCGCCGTCCGGCTGAACAAGCCCGCCACCGCGGACCTGTCCGGCTCCTACACGGTGCACGCCCGGCTGACCCCGGCCGTCGGCCGCACCAGCGGCACCGACGCCGCGACCCTGCTGGTCAGCAACGCCTCCGGCGCCACCGGCGCGGTGGACACCGACGACGTCGCCCTCGGCCTCAGGCTCCAGGCCGACGGCACGCTCACGCTCTACCAGGGCGGTACGCCGCTGCCGTTGCTGAGCGCCGCCGTCCCGGCCGGCTCCGGCACCCACGACGTCGCGCTCACCCTCGCGGTCGGCGCCGCCCGGCAGGCCGTCGTCACCGTGGACGGCACCACCGTCTTCGCCGGGCAGACCCCGGCCGCCCTGCCCCGGGACGGCTACCTGCACCTCGGCGCGCAGCGCAGCACCCCCGGCACCGTCACCACGGCCGACGACCTGCGGGTCAGTATGCTCGGCGGGCTGGACTACTACGGCTACTTCGACGTCATGGACCCGGACAAGGACAACCAGAGCGTCGACCACAGCTCCGAGCTGTTCCCCTGGACCAACATGAACAACTTCATCGGCCAGGACCTCAGCGACCCGCGCTACGCCGGCTTCCTGGACTACTGCCGCCCCGCCTCCTGCGTCATCGACGTCAGCATGCAGGTCGCGACAGCCACCCCGAACTGGCCGGTGAGCAAGCCCAACCCGGACGCCCCGGCGGCGCTGGCCGGGCTGGCCACCCGGGTCGGCGGCAACCTGGACAAGCTGTCCGCGATCTACACCCTGGACGAGCCCTACTACCACGGCTTCGACGCCGGCCAGGTGCAGACCCAGGTCAACCAGGTCCGGGACGCCTTCCCCGGCAAGATGCTGGCCTACACCACGGACACGGCCCACCTGACCTCGCCGGTGCCGAGCGGCGTCGACCTGGTCGGCTTCGACGACTACTGCCCCGGCCGCGGCACCCTGGAACAGGAACTGGCCGCGTTGCAGGGGGCCCTGGCCTCGCCCGACCAGCACCTGGTGATGTTCCCGGAGTCGTTCAGCCAGGGCCTGGGGGCCTGCGGGCCGTTCTCGGACGCCCAGATCGCGGCCAACAACGCCGACTACCGCGCCATCGCCGCCCAGCACCCCCGGGTGGTCTACCTCCAGAACTTCCGCTGGCTCAACTCCCAGCAGGGCGCCGAATGGCCGCTCACCACCCAGCGCCAGCGCGCCATCGGCACGGCGGTGATCAACGCCACGCCGACCCCGGCCGCCTCCGGCGTCGGCATCTACCGGCCCGGCGACCGCAGCGTCAGCGAGAACAGCCACAACGACGTCTTCCTCGGCGCCTCCGGCACCTCGGCGCTGTTCACCGACGCGGACGACGTCCCGCTGACCGGCCACTGGAACGGCCCCGGCACCGACACCATCGGCGTCTACCACCGGGCGACGTCCACCTTCGTCCTGTCCAAGGCGGACGGCAGCACCAGCACGTACCGGTACGGCAACACCGGCGACCTCCCGGTGGTCGGCGACTGGAGCGGCACCGGCCGCACCACCGTCGGCGTCTACCGCCCCGGCGACCAGACCTTCTACCTCAGCGACGACAACGCGAACCCCACCTACTCGCTCAAGTTCGGCAACCCCGGGTGGACCCCGCTGGTCGGCAACTGGAGCGGCAGCGGCCGCAGCACCATCGGTGCCTACGATCCCAACAGCCGGACGTTCTACCTGCGTGACACCAACACGCCGGGCGGGCAGGCCGACCACACCTTCCAGTACGGCAACACCGGCGACATCCCGATCAAGGGCGACTGGGACGGAACCGGCACCGACACCTTCGGCGTCTACCGGCCCGGTGACCGCAGCTTCTACGGTTCGTCCAAGGAGGGCACCCTGACCGTCTACGGCACCCGCTTCGGCAACTGGGGCGACCAGCCGCTGGTCGGCAACTGGGGCTGAGCGTTTGTAGGCTGAACGGCGGGCCCGGCCGGACCACCACCGGACGGGCCCGGACGGAGCAGCGCGACGAGGGAAGGGTGCCGGTGTGAGCGGAAGGGCCGGAGGGTACTGGGCGTTCGGCTGCGCGGCGTGCTACGGGGAGGACCCGGAGGCGGTCTGGGCGCGCCAGCGGGAGGGCTTCGCGTACGAGGCGGCCGTGGTGGCCGACCCCCACTTCTCGGTGTCCATCCGCCGCTGCCTGGCCTGCGCGCAGCGGTTCGGCTGGATCCGCACCGAGTTCACCGACTGGTCGGGCGGTGACGACGCCTCCTACCTGACGGTCGTACCGCTCACCGGCCAGGAGTCCACCGCCCTGGCCGTCGGCACCCTGGCCCCGCTCGACCTCGGCCCGCTCGGCGAGGGCCGCCGCCACCTGCACCACGACCGGCCGAGCAGCGGCCCGGCGCGACTGCACTGGGCCACCGGGGCGTTCCCGGTCGAGGAAGGGCACTGAGCAGGGGCCAGCGAGCGGAGGCTGCTGAGAGCGGGCCGCCGAGGCGCTGAACACCGCTGAGGCGTCAGGGCGGGGATTCCCTGACGCCTCCGGTGCGGCCCGGTGCCGGGCTCAATGATCACGAGGGGCGGTAGACGGACTGCCAACGTCCGCCCGGGGGCCGCGGGGGCAGGGTGTTGACCGGCTGTCTACCGGGTGCTGCGAACGTGCGGGCGCTTGAGTCCAGCAGTCCCACGTGAGCGAGGAGCAGGAAGTGTTACGAAGCATGGCGGCCCGCCGGGCCCGTGCCGCGGTTGCCGGTGCGGTGGTGTTGGCGGGGGTGTCCGGGCTGTTCGCCGTGGCGGCGGGGGATCCCGTACGGCACGGCTCGCCGGCCGCACCGCCGTCGGCCTGCGGGGGGTCGGCGGACGTGCAGTGCCTGGCGAACAAGGTCGCCTGGAACGGGACGGGGTTGATCATCTGGCAGAGGTGACCGCTCCGGCGGGGGCGGCCGATCCGTCGGCGGTGACGGACCCGTCGGCGGTGGCCAGCGCCGTCAGCAGTGACCGGGCGTCGGCGGACTCCGGGGCGCCCAGGCCGCTGAGCAGTCGGTGCGCCTGCGCCGCGTGAGTACGGGCGGTGCGGTGGTCGCCGCGGGCGGCCACCGCATGGGCCAACACCAGGTGGGCGAGAGCGCGTTCGCGCTGTCGCCCACCTCGCGTTGCGAGCCGCAGGGCCCGGGTCGCCTCGTCGACAGCCTCCTCGACCCGCCCGAGCAGGCGCAGCACCTCGGCCAGCCGGCTCCGGGCCGCCGACTCGCGGTCCTGGTCCCCGGCGTGGCCCGCGCGGTCCACGCAGGTGCGTAACTGATCGGCGGAGTCCTCGAGTTGGCCCAGCTCCTGGTGGGCGAGGCCGAGGACGTAGTGCACGTAGGCGGTCATCGCCGCGTCGGCGCCGCCCGGTTCGGACAGCAGCCGACGGCAGGTGTCCGCGGCCTCTCCGGCGTGACCGCTGCGGACCCGGGACAGCGCGGCGTTCGCGGTGCTGGCCACCGCGCCGGAACGGTGGCCGAGGCGGTGGGCGAGGGCCGCCGCCGCGTCGAAGGCGGTGATCGCCTCCTCGTGCCGGGCCTGGGCCTGGGCGATCAGGCCCAGGTCGTTGAGGGCCTGCCGGAGCACGGCCGGGTCGTCCGCCTCCTGGCAGGCCCGGGCGGCCTCGCGGGCCTGCTCGGCGGCCTCGTCCAGCCGGGCCCGGCCGAGCAGGACGGTGCCGAGCAGGAACCGGGCGCGGCCCTCGGCGGCGCGGTCACGGCAGCCCTCGGAGGCGGCGACGAGGAGGCGGGCCGCCTCCTCCGCCCGCCCGGCGAAGGCGCCCAGGCCCAGCGGGCTCAGGGCGACCAGCAGGTCGACGGCGGAGCGCACGGCGGTGGGATCCGGGGCGCCCGAGGCGACGGCGGCGGCCAGCGCGACGGCACCGGGGGTCTCCGCCCGGGCCCAGCGGCGGGCGTCCGGCAGGTCCGTGAAGACCGGGTGGGGAGCCGGTCCGCCGAAGACGTCGGCGACCGGGTCGCCGGGGACGGCGAGGGCGAAGGCCGTACGGGCGCGGGTGAGCAGCAGGGCCAGCAGGTGGTGGTGGGCGGTGGTGCGTTCGGCCTCGTCGAGGCGCAGGGACGTCCGGCGGGCGAAGGCCCGTACCAGGTCGTGGAAGCGGTAGCGGCCGGGGCCGACCGACTCCAGCAGGGCCTGGTCGACCAGCGCCTCGGCGAGGTGCTCCGCCTCGTGCTCGGGCAGGTCGAGGACGGCGGCGGCCGAGGCCAGGGCGATGTCCGGCTCCACCCAGGCGAATTGGCGGAAGGCGGTGGCCAGAGGTGGGGGGAGGAGACGGTAGCTGAGCGCGAAGACCTGCTCGGCGAGGCCCTCCCGGTCCTCGGCCAGGCGTCGGAGGAGGTCGGCGATCGGCTGGTCCGGGGAGGCGGCGAGCCGGGCGGCGGCGATCCGCAGGGCCAGCGGGAGGCGGCCGCAGGCCTCGACCAGGTGCTCGGCGTCGGAGTGCTGGGCGGACCGCCGGGCGGCGCCGATGACCGAGTCGAGGAGGCCGATCGCCTCCTGGGGGCTGAACACGTCCAAGGCGATCCGCAGGACGGACGGGATGCCGGGCAGCGCGGTGCGGCTGGTGACGAGGACGGCGCAGTCGGAGGAGCCGGGGAGGAGGGGTTGGAGCTGGGCGTCGTCCCGGGCGTTGTCGAGGAGGATGAGCAGCTGCTTGCCGGTGGTGACGGTGCGGAAGAGCGCGGCGCGGCCGGGGAGGTCCTGGGGCACGGCGGACGGGCGGATGCCCAGAGTGGTCAGGAAGTCGGCGAGGACGTCGGAGGCGCTGGCGGGGACGAGGTCGGCACCCCGTAGGTCGGCGTGGAGACGGCCGTCGGGGAAGTCCGGGCGCAGGGCGTGGGCGGCGCGCACGGCGAGGGCGGTCTTGCCGACGCCGGCCATGCCGGTGACGGTCACCAGGCGCAGGCCGGTGCTGGTGGTGCGGTCGGTCAAGGCGCGGGCGATGTCGGCGACGTGGGCCTGTCGACCGGTGAAGTGGGCCGGATCATTGGGGAGTTGATCAGGATCCAACTCCTGGCGGAGGGCGGTGACCTCGGGCCCGGGCTCGATCCCGAGGTGCTCGATCAGGCGGGAGTGGAGCGAGGCGTAGACGGTGCGGGCCTCGGCGGTGCGGCCGCTGCGGTGGAGACTGCGGATGAGGAGGGCCTGGAGGCGTTCACGGAAGGGGTGTTCGGCGGCGAGCGCTTCCAACTCCCGGAGGTGATCGGGGGAGTGGTCGAGCGCGAAACGCTCCTCCTGGAGCGTGAGGCGCAGCTCGGCGAGGCGCTGGCGTTCGCGCTCCATGAGGGGGCCGGGCAGGTCGGCGAGCGGCTCGCCGCGCCAGAGCGAGAGAGCGTCGGAGAGGTGTTCCCGGGCCTGGTGCGGGTGGCTCCCGGCGAGTTCATGGAGCTGCCTGACGCGCCAGAGGTCGATGCGGTCCGGATCGACCGCGATCCGGTAGCCACCGGACTGGGAGAGCAGGAGGGAGGGCTTCTCGCGTACGGGCTCAAGGAGCTTGCGCAGCTGGGAGATGTAGGAGCGGAGGGCGACGACGGGAGATCCGGGCGGTTCGTCGCCCCATAAGTCGTCGACCAGTTGGTCGGTCGCGATGACGGAGTCCGGCCGCAGGAGGAGCGACACCAGCACCGCCCGCTGCCGAGGAGCCCCCAGCTCGATGGTCATCCCGGCGCGCTGCACCCGCAGCGCGCCGAGTAAGGCGAACTCCAGCGGAGCCGGATCAGCAACTGGCCGCAAGGCGTTTCCCCCTGTGAGGCGGCGGAGTCAGACGGAGCCGAACTCGCCGGACTTGATCCCGGCGATGAAGGACTCCCAGGCGTCCGTGCCGAAGGCGAGCTGCGGGCCAGCAGGGTCCTTGCTGTCACGCACGGGGAGGATGCCCGGGTGGCCGGGGGCGACCTCAATGCAGTTGCCACCACCGCTGCTGTAGGAGGACTTCAGCCAGGAGCCGGGCTTGGCGGCCGCGATGGGGAACATGGCGTGGAACTCCTTGAGACGCGTGCGGATGAGAGCCAGAGTGTCCGCACATGAGAGGGCTTGGGCCTGTAGCCAATCGTAAGTCCTTGCGAGGGAGCGGATCTCGCCTTCGTCCTCACGCTCGACGTAGCCCCGCTGGATGGTCTCAAGGTAGGCCATCCACGTGTGCTTCGGAGAGGCCAGGAGCGTGAACGGCCATACCGTCGGGAGGTTCTCGCCGAGGCTGGACGGTGCGATCTGCAGCGTGACATGCGGCATCGCGGCAACGCTCTCCAGGCGACGAAGCTGTTCGGCCATGACGAAGGGTCCACCGACAGGCCGCAGGCAGCTCTCCTCCATGACGATGTGGAAGGAGGGAGCGGGATCCTGATACAGAACGGCTTGCCGCGCCATTCGGACATTCAGGCGTTCGCTGACCTTGTCCTGGGGGATCTCGCCCCGTCGGGCTTCGGCGTGGATGATCGCTGCGGCATATCCGCGTGTCTGGAGCAATCCGGGAATGACGTTCAACTCGTAGATTTTGAAGGCAGTGGCCTTGCCCTCGTGTTCGAGGTAGGCGACGAATCCGCCGATCAGAGTGCTGCTCTTCGTGCTCCAGTACAGGAGTTCAAGCGCTCCGCAGGTGTCGAGCACCTTGTCGGCTCGTCGGAGGAGCTTGAGCGGGGCGGGGCGCTCCCCTGTTTCGATCAGGGAGATCAGCGAGTCGCTGTAGTTGATCAGCTTCCCGAGCTGGACCTGTGTGAGACCCCTCGCCTTGCGGAAGCGGCGGAGCTGCTCGCCGATGGCCTCGTTCGGGGTGGGGGTCTGCTCAAGTTCCTGCTGCGCCATGGTCATCACGCCATTCCACAGTGCCGGATGTCAAAGTGAACCTCTTCCGATGCTAAGCGCAATTGGCCACCCTTGGTGAGGGGTTAACAACAGAGAGGGAGTTATTCCGTGGATATGACTAACGCTCAATCTGGCGAAAGCATCATCCTCCAGCGGAGCTTTCCGCCCTGCCGGTGTCCCCGGTGCGGCGATTCCATCCCGGAGGCCGGCTTGGCCGACCACGTCATCGCCCCGGCGGCGCCGCCCGCGCGACGGGTAGCGCCGCCGGTCGAGCCCTACCGCCCCTCCGCCATCGGCGAGCGGGTCTTCGACGTCCGCTCCGGGTGCTGGGCCGCCTTCATGGGGTGGCAGCACGGGAGCGTCTTCCTCCGGCCCCTCGGCGGGGGCATCGAGTGGGACACCGAAGCGCGTTGGATCACGAACACCGAACTGTGAGATGCCCCATGAGCAGCATGATCGACAAGATCACGGCCGAGGACCGTCGCAACGCGGCCGACATCCTCGACGACCTCCAGGCCGTCCTGCACGCCGCCGAGGTGAAACTCCCCTCCCTCGGCATCGACTGGCGCCTCGTCAAGGAAACCGGTGTCCTCCTGATCGACCTCGGCGCGGCCCGGCCGGACGTCATCGAGCGCCTGGTCGTCGTCCTCCGCAGGGGTATGCGACCGTAGCCGCCGCCGGTGCCATCGCCGTCGGGAGCTTCCTCCTCGCGGGCCTCGTCCTCCTGGCGATCCCCGCCACCATGTCCTCGACGGCCGACGCCCTGGTGTTCGCCCTCACCTTCCTTGCTGCCTCCACCGGTGGATTCTCCATCGCCGCAGGATGGTTGAGGGTGCACGCCTAGCAAATGTTCGTACGGCTGCCCGGGGGCAGCCGTAGGTGTCCCGACCTGCGGTCGAATGAAGCGCCGGTCGGGCACTGAACGCCCCCGGGCGGGGGTGAATGCAACCAGAATTGCAACCAGGACTGGTCGCGGTCCGTGACGAGGACGGGCAACCCCGTTGCTGTTCTGACCGCACCTTGGTAGCCCCGCAGGGCTATGCAGGCTCAAGGACAAGTGCGCACCTGAGGCAGGCACATTCACCGAATACGGGCCGATCGACATCGTCCGCCATGCCGTCTACTTCAGCAAGATCGACGATGAGCTCGAGGACTACCTTGAGGGCGCCTACATGATCGGGCTCGGCATCCGCATGTCGAACGAGCGCGGTACGGACGGCGATGTCGATTGGGTGGTCCAGTTGCTCAGCGATGAGGTCTCCGTGCCGGCCAGCGCTGAGCCGCGTTCGTGGGAGCTACCGGCAGAGGTGAAGCTTCTGAGCACCTGGACCAGCAAGCAGCTGCTTGGCGGCCACGGGCCAGTCCGCGGCGCGCTCAAGGCAGCGGCGACCGCAAGCGCGGAGGGGCACTGGGTCAGGGTCCACAGCTTGCTTCACAGCAACCGCGACGAAGACTTCGAAGGCAGCGGGACTTCGGAGTTCGTTGTTGATGTCTTCGACGCGCCGATCCCGCTGCAGGAACTGGACGAGTAGGTCGCAAGACGTGATGTGCGCCCCGACCAAGCGCGGTCGGGGCGCACGACTCAGGAGATCGTTTCAGGGCTACCGGTGTGTTCTACGCCTCCGCCGGCGCCCGCCCGATGATGGAGGAGAGCGCGCCCCGATACGTCGTACCCAGCGCAGTGACCACACCAATCACCGGTCCCGGGCCGTTCTTCATACGGCTCACGTAGTTCTCCGGAAGCAGTACTCGGTCGCCCACGTTGAGGTGATCACCACCTCGCCACCGGTATGCGTACCCACCGACATCTACGACCTGATCACCGCCGAGTTCGTAGATGCGAGTGGCCTCGTCGATCCGCTGCTCGAGTTCCTTGACCCGCCGCTCCAGCCACTCGATCTTCAGCTTTGATGAACTGGCTCCAGACTCACAGCCGACCTTGTACCCCTCGCTCCAGCCCTGTTGATGCGCCTTCGCTATTGCGCGATCTTCGTCCGTCGCGTGCGTACCGCAGGCGACATCCGAGCCGGATATGCGAACGCGGCACGGCTTGCCGGCGCGCGTCGGCCGCCCGCAGGTTCGCTCCTGGTCTCCGACCATGTTGCCCCTCCAGTAGTCGAGTGGATCGATCGTAGCCCCACCAGCCGATTCGGATGTGTGAGGTCAGCGCGACTGGGACGAGATGTGCGGCCTTCGAGAAGGCGACCGACACCAGTGTTCGGGCCGCTTGGCTGACAAGGTATAAGGGAGCTCCAGATGCGGAGCTCCTGGCATGTCAGCTGACCCAGATGCCCTCGGGCGAGACTCGACGTGCGAGGTGTCGACCGGATTCACTGAGGGGGCTCTGCCAGGACACGTCGGCGATTGGGCACCCGAAGTCATCGGCGAGGGCCTGTACGAGCGTGGCACCGATACCCTGTCGACGGTATACGTCTGCCACCCAGATTAGGCCGACGCGCGGGCGTAGGGTGTCATCCCGGCCGCCATGCTTCGACTTGGCGATCAGATCCCAACGGACGTGTTGGCTGGTGTCGTCGGCAGTCAGGTATCCGATGACGTACCCGTTGGCCTCCAATAGGTACGCCCGCACGTTATCCGGGGTCGGCTCAGGCTCCTCAAGGTAGGACCAAGAGTTGAAGTCATAGTGGTTTTCCCTCTGCGGTACCCGCGCCACCTGGTAGGCCAGTTTCCGCCAAGCGATCGGTGACTCGGTCGTCACAACGGCCAAGTTGGTCCGCCACTCCAGGTTCTTGGGCACCTGGATGCCGAGCGCCCAAGCCGCGTGGTGGATGGAGTGCTCCTTCCCTCGGTCCCATGCATCTTGCAGGCTCATCCCGCACCGGCAGGCGACGCTGGTTGGTGTCTCAACACGGCGGAACTGGACGGGAACCGCGCCGTAACTGAGGTTTTGACCTCTGCTGCCCACCCAAGGCCGGAAAGGCACGTCATCCCGTTCGACGTACCCGGTCCATCGGTCTACGGATTCGGAGTACCGCTCGGGGAAGATTTCCCGCCTCTGCTTCTCTACAGGCGGCAGCGTCGGGCGAACCCACACGCTGCCGGAAGTCGCGCGACCGTTGAGGCGCACTCCGAGCTTTTGAGCCTTGCCGCGCAGGAAGCGCAGGAACGCGTTGGGTGGGGGCGCAAAATCGATTCCACGGACCAGTTCCCGTTCGCCAGGGGCAAGCCAGTCCTCGACGGGGAGCACCAGTTGGTCGGCAAGTGTGTGAAGCCCGGTGTAGTCGTGGTCGAGCTCGGCAAGGCGCAGCGCTTCGACCACAGCCCGGACATGGGGGAAGGGAACGTGCAGGGTGACCGAGCTTGGTCCACCGCTCCAAAGGAAGCTGCCCGTATAGCCGTCGTACCAAAGTCGGTCGATGGACGTGCTGTACGCCCTGTTGACCGCCTCCGTGTAGTCGGCCGGCAAACTGGGGTCGTCTCCTCGCGCCGTCAGGGCATCGACGTAGCCGTCGCGGTCGAGGTCGACCGTGGCGAACCACCGGTAGGCCCGAACATGGATCTTCCGAGAACGTCGATCGCGTCGGTCGAGGTCGAGGTAGATCGTTTGATTGACCATGAATTCTCCACCCCATCCAGTGGCTTCGTATCACTGCAGCAGCCGGGATCAGCGGCGCTCCGGCCTCTCATTGGTGTCCCATCCTGCCCGACGGACGCCGCGAGTGGATGGTCTGGCGAAACCCGGGTGCCAGTCTGGAGCTGCTTCAAGGTTCTGTGCACGTTCTTGAGCGGGGGTGCGTACGGGAAGTTCCGAGCTGACCGGAGGACTCCTTCTTGACCGTTCTTGCCGGCATCCCCCTGTCCGTCACCTCGCAGTGGATCGGCCAACGGGACGCTATCGAGCGGGCGAACAAGACCACGCTGCGGTTCAGGTTGCTCGTCAGAATCGTTCTGCCGAGGCGCCTTCCGCTCTGCTGGCCTGAGCTGCCGAGGGCGGACGTACACGAGCGCCGTGTCGGCTGGAGGGATCGCGCTCGGCGACGCGGCGGTCTGCGGGGTCGACCTCCACGGTGCCAAAGCCCGACTGCCACCGAGGCATTGGCATCGAGGGCCAGTCAGGTCGCTTGGGTTGTGGAGGGCGGAGCACTCCCCTGCCAGGGCTGTGGTTCTTTCCTCTGCAGGTGCAGTCGCACGCGCTGTCCGGGGCGGCGTCGGCACAACTGGTCGATCCACAGAAGGGGACTCCGTCACCGGCCGAGTGGTGGAGGCAGAGCCCAGGCGAACGCGGAGTTCGCAGGTACCAGCTTAGGATCGCGGCGTTGCCGGTCAACTTGCGGTCGAGGACGGCGAGCATGACGGGGATCGCGTCGACCAGCGTTGTGGTGCGATCCAAGTACTTACTGGCGGTGCGTTATTGGAGACCAGGCCCTCGTAGCCAGACGCGAACAGCCGAGCTGCTGCGTGGTCACTGAGCGCACACATGTCCGTGCTCAGGCCCGTCGTGCGGTAGTCGCCGATGACGCACGAGTCGTCGGACAGGCGAACCCGCCGACCACCGATCATCTCGCACCGGACGTAGCCTCCGCCGATCTCGCTCCATTCACGGATCATGCTGATCAGGAGTGTCTCTGTGGCGCTGCCATCCGGGAGCTTGCGCTGCTCCGGGGGCGCCTTCGCGAGGGGACGGCGGAGGGCATCCTCGGCTGGCGGGCTGGTTGGCTTGCTGGAACGAGACTTGCTGTGGGACGGCTTCAAACAGAACCTCTTGCGAGACGTGCGACACACGACCGGCTCGATCCTGCTCGCTGCTTGATGTTCGCAAACCAATGCGGCGGTCGGCCATGCTGTGCGAACGGAGGTAGCCAACCTCAGTGCGACGCCGTGCTCAGTAGGCCCAGGTCGAGCCGGTCCCTCGGTACTCCTCGACTGGGATCGGGTGGACATCGGGGCGCATGCGGTCGGTGTAGAGGTGGCCGTCGAGGTGGTCGATCTCGTGGGCGATGAGGCGGGCGAGGCCGAACTCGTAGGTGACGGTGGTACTGGTGCCGTCGAGGGTGGTGGCGGTGACGTCCATGCGGAGTGGGCGGGGGACCAAGCCGCGGACGTCGAAGAAGCTGAGGCAGCCCTCGTACTGTTCGTCGGTCTCCTCGGAGACGGCGGTGATCTTCGGGTTGAGCAGGATGATCGGCTCGGCGCCGGCGGTCGGGGGCAGGACGAGGGCGGCTGCGCGGGGGATGCCGATCTGTGGGGCGGCGAGACCCATGCCCTTGGCGAAGGAGTGGACGCGGCCGATCCGGTCGACGGCGGTGAACAGTTCGTCGATCACTGCCTGGGCGACGGCGCGTTCGGCCGGGAGGTCGAAGGGCTCGGCGGGGCGGTTGAGGATGGGCGTGCCCTGTTGGACGACGCCGAGGGACTGCATCTGCTGGCTGGGCCGCACCTCGATCACCTTGTCTCCTTGGTCTGTTGCTGGTTGTTGGGGGCGGCGCGGAAGCGCCATTCGGGGCGGTAACAGGCGTGCAGCGGTGGGTCGCCGGTGCCTCGGGTGAAGTGCCGACGCCTGCCGTCGCCGTGGCTGCTGATGACGGTGCAGAGGGGCACGGTCTCGGCGGTCATGGAGGTCTTGGTTCCTACAGGACTCCTTATGCCCAGGCGCCGACCAACGTCGGCTCGGGCCGGAGCTTGATCCCGGTTGCGATCTCGACCTGCGCCGAGAGTTCGGTGAGGGCCTGGGTGAAGCTCGTTGCGGTCGCTCCGTCGTGGGCGGTGAGGGTGAGGGTGCGGCGTTCCGAGCAGCGGATGCCGTCTGCGATCTTGTAGCCGGGCCGGTAGCCGGTGTGCTCCAGCAGCCAGCCGGCGCTGGCCCGCAGCTGCCCGTCGCTGTCGGTGTGGACCGGGCAGTCGGCAGCCGACCAACGGGCGGCCTGGGCGGCGGTGACGGGTGGGTTGAGGAAGACCGATCCGGCCTGGCGGGCGTCGGGGCCGTGGGGGTCGAGGAGGAGTCCGCGGCGGTGGCGGTTGGCGAGGACGGCGGCGGTCACCTCGGCCACGGGCGGTCGGGCGCCGACGTGGACGCCGAGTTCGTCGGCGAGCGGCTGGTAGGTAATCGGGGCAGCCGGTGAGCGGGTGAGGTGGAACGTCGCGGTGAGGATGGTCCAGCGGCCGGGGTCGTTCTTGAAGCGGCTGTCGCGGTGGCGGAGGCGGCATGCCTGGGCGGGCAGGGTTCGCAGGCGGCCCATGTCCCAGTCCCAGGCGGTGAGGTGGTCGAGGGTGTCGGAGACCTGCTGGCCGTAGGCGCCGGCGTTCTGGACGGGTGCGGCCCCGACCGTGCCGGGTATTCCGGCCAGGCACTCGATTCCGGCGAGGTGTTCGGCTGCGGCCCACTGGACGAGGTCGGCGAGCGGGTGGCCGGCCTGGACGGTCGCGGCCACCGTGTCGTCGGCCACCCGCTTCACGGTGATACCCCGGGTGTTCATCACGGCGACGGTGCCCTCGTGGCCGGTGTCGGAGGCGATGACATTGCTTCCGTGGCCGAGGGTGAGGGGCGCGTCCTCCTGCCGGTCGCCGATCGTGCGGACCAGTTCGAACCAGTCGTCGGGGTCGGCGACCTGCAGGACGTCGCTGGCCGGACCGCCGAGCCGCAGGGTGGTGAGGGACGCGAGCGTGGTGCTGGGCACGGGTGGGCCTCCTAGGATTCGTCGGTGATCGCCTTCAGGGCGAGGCTCCGCAGCGGGGCGAGGCGGGTGCGGTTGTCCTGGTGGTGGTAGACGGCGTTGGTGCAGATGGTCAGGTAGCGGCCGGTGGTCGGGGCGAGGTAGAGGCTGGTGCCGGTGAAGCCGTGGTGGTAGGCGACCCGGCCCTCGTCGGCGAGGATCCAGGCCAGGCCACGGTCGAGGCCCGGCTCGATCTCGGCCTGCGGCCGCAGGCTGTAGGCGAGCCAGCGGCCCAGGGGCCCGCCGGTGGCGTGCGAGGACAGCAGATGGGTGGCGAAGGTGGCGAGGTCGGCCGGGGTGGTGAACACCCCGGCATGGCCGGCGACTCCGCCGAGCAGGGCGGCGTTGTCGTCGTGCGGCATGCCCCACAGCCGGGGCCCGCCGGTCAGCCGCTGCTCGGTCGGGGCGACCTGAGCGGAGCGGGGCACCGGTCCGTAGGTCGTGCTGGTCATGCCGAGGCCCTGCCAGAGTTCGGACGCCAGCTCGTCCAGGCGCCGGCATCGGTAGTGGGCCAGGGCCAGGCCGAGGAGGATGAAGCCGCGGTTGATGTAGCGGTGACCGGCTCCGGGATCGGCGATCAGCGGCTCCCCGCAGATCAGTTCGGCGAGCGGCTCGGCATGGTTCCGGTACTGGTCGAGGCGGGTGTCGGCCCGCAGGCCGGAGGTGTGGGCCAAGATCTGGCTGACCGTCACCTGGCCGCCGGGCGCCTCGGCCGGGATGCCGGCCAGCAGGTCGCGGACCGGGGTGTCCAGGGTGAAGTCGCCCATAAGGGAGGTACCGACCAGGGACCAGGTGGCCAGGACCTTGGTCAGCGAGGCCGCGTCGTACACCGTGTCCGGCCCCGGCCGGGCGTCGCCGCACTCGGGGGCGACGACGCCGGAGGCCAGGTAGCCGGGCTCGGTGTCGAAGGTGCCGTGGGCGATGACTCCGCCGGGCACGGAGCCGTCAGCGGTCATCAGGTCCAGGCACTCACGCAGGTCGGCGAGCGCGTTCGGCTTCCACAGCGCGGCGTTGGTCACGGCTACTCCTGGTCGATCGTCAGGTCGGCACCGAGCGCGGCCAACTTCGGCAGCAGGCTGCCGTATCCGCGCCGCAGGTGATACATCCCTCGGATCGTAGAGGTGCCCTCGGCGGCGAGGGCGGCGATCACGAGAGCGGTCACCGCCCGGATGTCCTCCCCGGCCACGCCGGCGCCGGTGAGGGCGGACCGGCCCCGGACGGTGATGACCGAGCCGGTCGCGTTGACGGCCGCGCCGAACGCTGCCAGGGCCGGCAGGTGGGTGTCGCGCTGTGTGTAGATCCGCTCGTCAATGCGGGAGGCGCCCTCGGCCTGGGTGAGGAAGGCGGTCAGCTGCGGCTGCACGTCGGTCGGGAAGCCGGGGTGCGGGCCGGTGGCCATATGCACCGGCCGAGGCCCGGCCGGGGTGCTGACGGTCGTGCCGCCGTCCAGCGGGTCGAGCTGGATTCCGGCGTCGGCGAACACCGACACCAGCCCGTCCGGGAACGCGGCCGGCGGGAAGCCGTCCAGATGGACGGTGCCGCCGGTGATGGCGGCGGCCAGCGCGAGGGTGGCGGCCTCCAGCCGGTCCGGCGGCACGGTGAACACCCCGCCCCGGATGCGGTCGGTGCCGGTGACGTTCAGGGCCGTCCTGCCCCGCCACTCGATGCCGACGCCGGCCTGCGAGAGCAGGGCGGCGGTGTGGGTGACCTCGGGCTCCACACTGGGGTTGAGGATCGCGGAGGTGCCCGGGGTGCGGGCGGCCAGCAGCATCGCGGTGACCGTCGCACCCAGGCTCGGCCCCCACGAGCGGGTCTCGGCGTCGGTGACGAACGGCAGGCGCTTGCCAGTGAAGCGGGCCCGCACCCGGCCCCGGTTCACCTCGACCTCGGCCCCGGCGGCTTCCATCGCGGCCAGGTGCCGGTCGATGTAGCGGGCGCAGAAGGCGTCCCCGCCGGGGGTGGGGAAGGTGACCTTGCCGGCGCGGGCCAGCAGAGCTCCGCCCATCACTGCGGTGGTGCGGATGCGCCGTCCGAGGTCGTCCGGGATGACGGAGAAGTAGGAGTCGGCCGGTCGGGTAGCGAACTCGTCTCCGGTCACAGTGGCGCGGGTGCCGGTGCGGTGCAGGATGTCGGCGACTACCAGGGTGTCCAGGATCTCGGGTGCGCCGGCCAGGGTGAGCGGGTCGTCAGCGAGGATCGCGGCGGCGTACAGGTGCAAGGCGATGTTCTTGCTGCCCTGGACGGCGGCGGTACCGGCCAGGCGCCGGCCGCCGGTGATCCGCACGGCCCGCTGGCCGGTCGTCGTCGTGGTGTCGGTGGTGGGCATGGTCACCTTCCCTGGCTTCCGGCCGGGAAGAAACCCCCGACCTGGGTCTTCGGATAGAGCAGGGTGTGCGCGCCGATCAGGGTGGCGGGCTGGAGCACGGTGCCGGCGGGAACGATCACGCCGTCGCCGATCACCGCGCCGAACTTCGTCTGGCCGGTGGCGATTCGCCGGCCGTCGAGGTGAGCGCAGACCTCTTCGGTGGCCGGTTCGGTGACCGGCCCGGAGGTGACCCGCAGGCCGGTGGTGGACACGAACGCGCCGATGTTGACGCCGAGGCCGAGCACGGAGTCCCCGACGAAGCTGGTGTGCTTCATGAAGACGCCCTCGGTCAGCAAGGAGCGGGTGACCTCGGCGCCGAAGCCGATGCGGCAGCCGGGGCCGACGACGGTGTTGTCGCGCACCCGGGCGCCGGCCTCGATCACCGCGCCGGGGCAGACCAGCACAGGACCGGTGACGTACGCGCCTTCGGCGATGACGGCTCCGGGCGCCACGATCACGTGGCCCCGAACGGTGGCGCCGGGCTCGATGGCTCCGGTGGCCTCCGGCAGCGGGATGTCCAGGCTGCCGGCCAGCAGGTCGGTGATGGCCTTCTTGATGCCGAAAACGGTCGGGCAGCGGCTCAGCAGGTGCAGCACCACCGGGTCGGTGATCTGCTCGGTGTCGATGTAGTACGCGGGGGTGGTGCGGTAGTCGATGCGCTCCAGTTCGGTGTGCAGCGCGGGCGCGTCGGTCAGCCGGTGCATGGCTGGTTCTCCTCTCGGGCGAGCGAGTGGAAAAGGGTTGGGGCGTTGTTGCGCCCCCGTGTTGGTGGGTGCGACTCGCGCGGATCAGCCGGCGCGATGCTGCGGGCAAGTGCAGGCGGGCCAGACCTTGATCCGGGCGACGTACTCGTCGGGGCCCGGGTAGGCGCTGGTCACGCCGGAGTCGTCGTAGCGGGTGCCGTCCTGGGCGACGCTGAAAGTGCGGACGGTCAGACCCGGGCCACGCCCGGTGCGAGTGAGGCGGCCTTCTTCGGCAGTTGCGGTCGTCTCGGTATCCGCCAGGGACCGCGCTTCGGCGGTGCCTTCGGTCGTGGCGTTGTCCATCGGATCCCTCCCACCTCGATCTCACGCTTCGCTGTCGGTTGTGCGCGGATTGCGAAGGCTGTTCAGCATGGCGGCGGGGGATTGGGCATGGATACGACATCGCCGCCGTCGTGGCGGCGTCGTCACCGGAGCTGGTTCGCGCGGCAGACGACATCGTGCGTCATGACCACCGTCATGGCTGCCGTCATCTGGCCCGTACGATCCTCGAACGTGTTTCCTGCCGCCTGACCATGGCTATCGTCAGAGCAGACGAACGGGGACGGAGAGGATCCGCAGTGGTCGAAACTCCAACGCTCTTAAGGGTCTTGACGCTGCAGCGGCACTGGCAGGTCTACGAGACCTTCCGCCTCCGGTTCGAGGCGACGGCGAACTCGGCCGCCGAGCAGGAGAACGACCCCCGGCTCCGGGGCTTGTCGGTCTCCAAGCGGCAGTTCGAGCGCTGGTACGGCGGCGCGGTGAAGACCCGCCCCTACCCGGATCAGTGCCGAGTGCTGGAGGCCATGTTCGGTGTCAGCGTCGCGCAGCTTCTCGCGCCCGCACCGGCCGCTTCGCTGCCTGCGCCCGCAACCGCCGCCTCGTTCGTCGTCCCGCCGCCACGGCCGGTCCCTGTCCTTCTCCCCTCCGAGCAGGCAGCGGTACTGCCTGCTGGTGGCCCGTCCAACAGCGAGACCCGCTTCGACGCGGGCACCACGGAATTGGAAAGGCAGGTCGCAATGGCGGCTCGTCGTGCACTTCGGTTCACCGCGATGGCGGAGGGCAGCAGCATCGGCCCGGAGACTCTGGGACAGATCCACGACGAGGTCCGGCGGCTGACCGTCGCCTACCCGAAGCTGGCGCTGCCGACCCTGCTCGGCGACCTGGTCGAGGTCCAGGACCTCACCTTCCGGCTGTTGGAGCACGGCCGGGTCAAGCCCCTGCAGGCCCGCGAGCTGTACCTGCTCGCCGGGATCACCTCCGGCATGCTCGCCAAGGCCAGCCACGACCTGGGCAACCCGAGCGCCGCGATGATGCAGGCCCGCACCGCCTTCGTCTGCGCCGACAACGCGGACCACCACGCCATGCGCGCCTGGGTCCGCTCGCTCCAGTCGCTCATCTCCTACTGGGCCGGCCGCCCGGCTGAGGCCGCCGACTATGCCGACCTCGGGCAGGCTGCTGCCGGCAGCGTTCGGGGCACCACCAGCGTGTGGCTGGCCTGTCTCTCCGCCCGCGCCCATGCGCTCCTCGGTGACGGGGAGGCCACCCGCGCCGCCATCCAGCGCGCAGAGGATGCCCGCGCCACCGTCCAGCCCGACGACCTGGACGGCTTCGGCGGCATCATGACCTTCCCGGAGCCCCGCCAGCTCTACTACGTAGCCGAGGCCACCGTGCAGCTCGGCGAGGACGCCGCCCTCGGTGAGAGCCAGTCCGAGGCCGCCGTCACCGCCTACCGCACCGCCTCCGAGGAGGAATGGGCCTTCGGCGACGAGGCCGGCGCCCAGAGCGACCTCGCGCTCGCCCGCCTCGCCCGCGGCGAGATCGACGGAGCCGCCGAGGCCGTCCGCCCCGTGCTCGACCTCCCCGTCGAGCAGCGGAACTTCGGCATCACCAGCAGTGCCCAGCGCGTCCACGCCGCGCTGCCCTCCGGCGGTCGACGGGCCACCGGCGTGGCGGCCGACCTGCGCGATGAGATCGAGGCGTTCACCGCCAGCCCGACGTCCGTCCTCATCCGGTGAACGCGCAGGTAGGCTCCGCGGCCATGAACCCAGTTCACCTGGCCGGCCCCCGCCTGGCGATGCGCGAAGTCGAACCCGAGGACACCGACGACCTCCTGGCCGTCTATGGCGACCCCGAGGCCACCCGGCACCTCAGCTTCGAACCCCGCACCCGCGAGCAGGTCCAGGCGATCACGGACCGCTCCATCGCCGCCGCGAACGCCAGCCCCAGGACCGAGTACTGCCTGGCCATCACCCGCCTCGGCGAACACCGGCTGATCGGGTATGCCCGCCTGGCCACCGAGCCGCAGGAGGCCGCCACCATCGGCTTCGCCCTCCACGCCGCCGAGTGGGGTAAGGGACTCGGCACCGAGACCGTCCGCCTGCTGTGCGCGTTCGGCTTCAACGTCCTTGGTCTGCACCGCATCTGGGCCGCCCGCGCCCCACTCAACGAAGCATCCGCACGGACGCTCCTGCGCGCCGGTATGACCGAGGACGGTCGCATCCGCGACCACGTTTTCGTCCGTGGTGCTTGGCGCGACTCGATCATCTACTCGATCCTGGAGCATGAGTGGACACCGATCGGCGGGCTCGACACGACGAGCGCGCTCGACCGATCGACCGCCCCGCCTGGCGGCGAGACCGTACCGGGGAGGTGAACCCGCGGTGACCGAGCTGGCCGTGCCATACATGGTGATCCCCGGCATCGCCGAGTTCGCGCGGGGCGGCGTACCCGCCCCGCCCACCACCGACGACGGCAACCAGTGGGTCGACGGGTTCTGCTGGCTCTACTGCGGCAGCAGTGGGCGCGGGTCCTGTGGATCGGCCCGGCCAGCGTCGTCGGCGCCCGTTTCGGGACAGGCGGCGGTCTTCGTTGCCAACGTCGGCCAGAGGCTCGTTCCGTTCCGGCTCGACCAGCATGCCCCGGCTCTCGTCGAGTACTGGAATCCGGGAACGGCACGGCCACCCAGCCGAGGTCGAGGTCTGGGAGCAGGAGAAGTGGGACCAAGAAGGCCCCGGCGGACCTCGGGCGGTTCGGGACTGCGAGTCCGACCAGCAGGTCGTCTTCCACGCCTACGCGGTGTTCCGCCCAGGCGGTGAGCGGGTGGACCTGTCGCTGCCTGAGCAGTGGTCGGTGGCCGCCTGGGACTTCGGGGCAGACCTCTACACCGATCGCTCTATGTCCTGGCGTACGGCCCGCAGACCCAGCCCTGAGCAACTCGTCGAGGCCCAGGTCTGCGGTACGGACAAGTCCGCCGTCGCGGCGGCATTCGCGGAGGCGGTGGAGCAGGCCGCCGACCGAGCCCGGAACCCCGGGAAGTTCGGCGACACCAGCGACTGGTAGTCGCGGTCGAGGGTCCAGGTTCCAACCTCCCTGCCCGGTTGGACGCTGGACCCTTGTTACGTGCGGCCACAATCCGGATTGACCTGAACTGGCTTGTCGTGAACTCCCGGTCCGGACAGCTCCATTGTGTGAGACTGTGCGCGGTTATTGCGGCAGCAAGGAGCCGGGGGAGGTAGCTGTGTCACAAGCTGTTCGCGTTGCTCGAACCCCGCGCGCCAGGTGGCGTCGCATGACGGATTCGATGGCCCGCAAGAGGTGGGCCGATATGCTCCGTGCCCTGGATGGGTTGGGGATTCGTGACCTTCAGATGGAGGCAACGGGTCAAAAGCTGTCCGACTCGTCACGAGGCGAGGCGGCACTCATGCTGGTCATGGTGGCTCCAGTGGGGTTTGCCGTGCTCCCAAGCGCTGGTGGTTCCGCTTCGCCAAGTCGGAGTCTTGCCCTTGGTTGCCTGAGCGCGGTCGACTGGGTAGGCGTGCAAGTCGGCCTTCTGCAGGCCGCAGACCCGGACTTCCCTCGCCGGGTACTTGATCATCTGGCACTTGGACGGGCCATCGGAGCGGTGATGGGCGCCGTGTTGATCTACTGGATGGCGTCCCGGTCGCCATACGGCGTTTTTGCGCTCTTTCCTCGAAATGCCGTACCAGTCAAATGCGCGAATGCAATCATCGCGTGCGCGTTGGATGCCGGCATGCAGCGAGCTGTGCGTATAGACACGAACTCGAACCCCCCGGGCTTCGTCCTTGAGGGGCCCAACGGCCTCCTGGCTGTTCCTACGGTCTCCACCACAGTCAATGCTGCGGGGCGGGCTTTGCTGCGGATGCACCGTAGTCACCTGCACCTCGCCAAGGCCCGGCGACGGCAGATCAAGCGCCATGGGGCCCGTGTCGCGGCCACCCTGTACGCCGCAGAGCTCAAGATCGATACGTCGCCGGAGGAGGGGCGCCGTGAGCTTGCCACGATGTTGGCGACAATCTCGGAGAATTTCTCATCTGGGAAGCTCGCTGCCCTCTACCCAGAGGACAAGCTGGTCGAGTCCCCGGCCAGGGACTGGGAGCGCTTCCGATCGCTCGGTTGTGCGGTGTCTGGTGTGCTCATCCTCTGGTGGGTGAGCACGTGGGGGTTGTCCGGTACGACGGGCACGCTGGCAGAAGTTGTCGCCTTCGCGGCGCCCTTCGTCGCGATGTACGGGCCCGAGAAGGCTGAGCATGTGATGAAGCTCTGGCGTCACGGTTCGTGAGGCCCGGGTCGGGTGGTTGGCGGTGAACTCCGGCGACCGCCGAGGCAACTGCAACCAAAGCGGCGACCACGAGGCGACGAAGGCCCCCTCTGGAATCCGTCCACTGGGGCATCCCGGTTGTTCCTCCGCCAGGTGGAGATCTTCGAGGAGGAACTCGGCCTCCCGTCCGGCATCGGCCCGATGGAGGCGGACGAATGTCAGATCGAACCAGCCGTGCTCGGGGTCTTCGCCAATGCGATCCTGGCTCGGCACCGACGGACTCGACATGCCGTCGTGCGCGCTCTGACCGAGGGATTCGTCCTCACGACGCTGGCCCTCGCCGAGCGGGCAGGCGCCGAGATCCACTGGGAAGAGCCGCCCGGCCCTACTTCTGCTGCTGACCTTCGAGACGTGCAGATCCCCATGACCGTTGCTGGATCCGGCAGTGAGGAGCAATGGACCTGGGGAGAGGAACTGCGCAGGAAGGTGCACGAGTTGGACCGAGCCATGGCGCGTTGACGAGGTCGTACGGGATCGGCGCTCAACACCTTGACCGGCTAAGGGGGTTGGCGGATCCTCGGGGGCATGACTGTGCCTCCGCAGCCGTCGTATGCTCCTCGGTCGCGTCCCGGTGGGTCCCGGGCCAATGCTGTTGCGGTGTTGCTGCTCGCGGGTGGGGCCGTGGGCTCGCTGGCGTTGCCGTGGGCCTCTTACAGTGGGGAGAGCGGTGACCTGTCGTGGTCCGGCTTCGATCTGCTGAACAGCCCGCGGTGGGTGGGGGAGTTGACCGACGGCGCCGATGTCTGGATGGGTGCCTTGCAGTGGCTCGGCCTGGTGCTGGTCGGCCTGTCCGTGCTGCGCCTGCTCACGCGGGAGGTCCGGTTGGCGGGGCTGTCGTTGCTGCTGGCGGCCGGGGTGGCCGGGGCCGCCGTCGGCTCGCTGGTGCAGTTCCACAAGGTGCTCCAGGACGGTGGGGGCTTCGCCCCGTCCATGCAGGCGGGCCCGGTCGTCGCCGCGGTCGCCGCCGTCCTGTGCTTCCTGGTCGCCTGCTTCGGCCCCGCCACCCAGCGCCGCTGACCCGGGCCCGGGCCCGGGCCCGCCCGGCGATCGGTCATCCGCCCGGCGCGTCCTCCGCCGTGAGGAGGGCCAGCAGGCCGGGGAAGCGCTGCTCGATGTCGGTCCGGCGGAGGGTGGCCATCCGGCTGTTGCCCCGGTCGACCTGGCGGACGAGGCCGGCCTCGCGGAGGGTCCGGAAGTGGTGGGTGACCGTGGCCTTGCTGACCGGCAGCTGGAAGGAACTGCAGGTGCGGGCCTCGCCGGCGGGTCCGGCGGCCAGTTCCCGCACCACGCGGCGGCGTAGCGGGTCGGCCAGCGCGCTCAGCACCTTGCCGAGCTCGATCTCCTCCGGTGCGGGGTGCCCCTCGTCGTCGGGCATCGTGACCACCTCCAGGTACGGCTTGCATCGTACCTTGCTGCGGCCCTACCGTACGGGAGGTACGACGAATGTCATACCTCTGGATCGGAGACCCCTGTGGACCAGCCCTTCACCCTCGTCGGCACCGCCCGCCCCAAGCCCGAGCGCGCGGAGGACCTGCGCCGGCTCCTGCTCTCCTTCGTCGAGCCGACCCGCCGGGAACCCGGCTGCCTCGAGTACCACTTCCACGAGGACCGGGACGAGCCGGGCGTGTTCGTCTTCTACGAGGCCTGGCGCAGTCAGGAGGACCTCGACGCCCACCTCGCCCTCCCGCACCTCCGGGACTTCTGGGAACACCGAATGGACTACCTGGAGCGGGACTTGGAGATCCGTTACCTCACCATGCACAGCCCGTACGAGGGGCGTTCCACCCTCGCCCGATGAACGTGGCGCCGCCGCTCGGCGGGGTCATGGCCCCGACCGCTCCTCAGACGCCGTTGAGGGCGTAGTTGCGGAAGGTCGCCAGCAGTGGCAGCACCTCGGTCTTGTTGGGGTCCTCCGTCACGGCCCGCATCGCGTCGATGACGGTGTGGGCGATGACCTTGGTGATGGTGAGGTCGCCGGCCGGGGTGAGGGTGCCCCAGGCCTTGAGGGTCTGGGTGAGCAGGGCGCTCATCCGGGCGCCGATGTTGGCGCTGACGGCGTCCGAGAGCTCGGCGATCTCCTCGTCGCTCATGCTGGAGCGCAGCCCGAAGGCCAGGGCCATCAGCGTGTCCATCGCGTGCTCGCCGTAGGCGGCGACCAGCGCCGGCAGCGACCGTTCCCCGGCCGTGCCCGTCGCGAGGGCGACCAGCGCCTCGTCGTCGTCCTTCCAGGCCGCCTCCAGGGCGGCCAAGGCCCGGAGGGCCTCGTCCATGCTCAGCCCGTCTGTCATGCGGGCAACGCTATTGAGCATCCGGTGCCCGAATCTGCAATTCGGGTGCCAGGATCACTCCATCGAGCGAAGTCAGGGCCGTTCCGGCCGATGGACGTGTGCGAAGTGCTCCGCGTTCCAGCGGCCGCCCAGCGTGGGGGCCAGGGAGGCGGTGGCGAGGGCCGCGAAGTCCTCGGCCGCGCCGGCCCGCTCCGGCAGGGCGCCGAGCAGCGGGGCGCCGGCCGAGCGGGGCAGGTCGGCGAGGTTGCAGCGTTCGGCGAGGCCGGGCTCGGCGGGCCAGGAGCCGATGACGACGCCGGCGAGCGGGAGTTCGCGGGCGGCCAGGGCCTCGGCCGTGAGCGAGACGATGTTGAGGGTGCCCAGGCCGGCGGAGGCGATCAGCAGCACCTCGGCGTCCAGGCCCGCCGCCCGGACGGCCCGGGCCTGGTCGGCGAGCGTGCGGCCTTCGTCGTCGTAGCGGACGAGCAGGCCGCCCGCGCCCTCGACCAGCACCAGGTCGTGGGTGGCGGCGAGGTCGGTGACCTCGGCGACCACCTCGGCGGGGGAGAGGTAGGGCATCCCGGCCCGCCGGGCGGCGGTGTCGGGGGCCAGCGGCTCGGGGTAGCGCGCCAGCTCACGGATCGTCAGTTCGCCTGCCAGGCGCCGCACTTCGGCGGCGTCGCCCGGCTCGCCCGGCGCGACGCCGGTCTGTCCGGGCTTGAGCACGGCTACCTTGCGGCCGCCGTGCAGGGCGGCCGAGGCGAGGGCCGCGGTGGCGACGGTCTTGCCGACGTCCGTGTTGGTGCCGGTCACGAACAGGATGCGCGCGGTCATCCGGCCACCGCCGCGGCGGTCACGGCGGCAGCGATGCGTGCCACGTCCTGGTCCTCCGTCACATAGGGGGGCATGGTGTAGATCAGGTCCCGGAAGGGGCGCAGCCAGACGCCCGCCCGGGCGGCGGCCTCGGTGGCCGCCGGGACGTCCACCGGGTGGTCCAACTGCACGACGCCGATGGCCCCTTGGACCCGTACGTCGCGTACGCCCGGCACCTGGGCCGCCGCCGCGAGGCCGTCCCGCAGCCCGCCCTCGATGCGCTTGACCTCGACCGCCCAGTCCTGCCCGAGCAGCAGGTCCAGCGAGGCGTTGGCGGCCGCGCAGGCCAGCGGGTTGCCCATGAAGGTCGGGCCGTGGGCGAGGACGGGCATCTCGCCGCGGCTGATGCCGTCGGCGATCTCGCCGGTGCACAGGGCGGCGGCCAGCGTGAGGTAGCCGCCGGTGAGCGCCTTGCCGAGGCACATCACGTCCGGGGAGACGCCCGCGTGGTCGGCGGCGAACAGGGTGCCGCTGCGGCCGAAGCCGGTGGCGATCTCGTCGAAGACCAGCAGCACGCCGTACCGGTCGCAGAGTTCGCGCAGCATCCGCAGGTAGGCGGGGGAGTGGAACTGCATGCCGCCCGCGCCCTGGACCACCGGTTCGACGATGACGGCGGCCAGCTCGTCGGCGTGACGGGCCATCAACTCCTCGAACTCCGCAGCGTATCCGGGGTCGAGCGGGGCGTCGAAGCCGGCCGGCGGCTGGGGGGCGAAGAGCTGCCCGGGCAGCACCCCGCCCCACAGGTGGTGCATCCCGCCGTCGGGGTCGCAGACGGACATGGGGTGGAAGGTGTCGCCGTGGTAGCCGCCGCGCCAGGTCAGCAGTCGGCGCTTCCCGGGCCGGCCGGTGGACTGCCAGTACTGGAGGCACATCTTCATCGCGACCTCGACCGCGACCGAGCCGGAGTCGGCGAGGAAGACGTGCTGGAGCGGCTCCGGGGTGATCTCGACCAGGCGGGCGGCCAGCCGGACGGCGGGCTCGTGGGTGAGCCCGCCGAACATCACATGGCTCATCCGCCCCAGCTGCTCGCGCACCGCCTCGTCCAGCACCGGGTGGCGGTAGCCGTGGATCGCCGCCCACCAGGACGACATGCCGTCGACCAGTTCGCGCCGCCCGCCCGCGACGGGCTCCGCCAGGCGCAGGCGGACGCCCGCGGCGGATTCGACCACGTACGGGGTGGCGGTGCCGGGCATCGGCCCGTACGGGTGCCAGACGTGCGCCCGGTCGAGGGCGAGCAGCGTGTCCGCGGACAGCTGGGACATGGTGGGTCTCTCCGGAGGGTGCTGGAGGGTCAGGCGGGTCGGGCGGGTCAGGCGTTGGGCGCGAGTTCGGTGCCGGCGCCGCGGCGGCGGACCTTGACCAGGTCGTCGCGCAGCTCGCCGTTCGCGCCGTCCGCGCCCTCCGAGGCCGGGGCCGGGGCGGTCCCGGCGAGGGGCGCGTGCTCGTGCCCGCCACAGGGCCCGCAGCCGCCGCCGCTGCCGCAGGCCGAGGCCGCGGTGCCGCAACCGGAGCCGGTGGCAGCGGCGGCGACGTCGGCGCGGTGGCGGGGCAGGGTGGCCTCGCCGGCGCCCTCGACCTCGAAGCCCGCGTCCTTGATCATGTCGAGGTCGGTCTGCCCGGCCTGGCCCTCGCTGGTCAGGTAGTCGCCGAGGAAGATCGAGTTGGCGATGTGCAGGCCGAGCGGCTGCATGGTGCGCAGGTGGACCTCGCGGCCGCCGGCGATCCGCACCTCGGTGTCGGGGTTGACGAAGCGGACCATCGCCAGGATGCGCAGGCAGCGCTGCGGGGTGAGGTTCCACTCCTTGGCGAGCGGGGTGCCCTCGAAGGGGATCAGGAAGTTGACCGGGACGGAGTCCGAGCCGAGCTCGCGCAGCGCGAACACCACGTCGACCAGGTCCTCGTCGGTCTCGCCCATGCCGGCGATCAGGCCGGAGCAGGCGGACAGGCCGGCGCCGTGCGCCTTCTGCACCGTGTCGACCCGGTCCGCGTAGGTGTGGGTCTTGGTGATGGCCCCGTAGGTGTTCTCGGAGGTGTTGAGGTTGTGGTTGTAGGCGTCGGCACCGGCCGCCTTGAGGCGCTCGGCCTGGTTGTCGGACAGCAGGCCGAGGCAGACGCAGATCTCGACCTCGGGGTCGGCGTCCTTGATGGCGGCCATGGTGTCGGTGACCCGGTCGATGTCACGGTCCGTCGGGCCGCGGCCGCTGGCGACCAGGCAGACCCGCTTGGCGCCGCCGGCCACCCCGGCGCGGGCGGCGTCGGCGGCCTGGTCCGGCTTGAGCCAGGTGTACTTGAGGATCTCGGCCTTGGACCCGAGCCGCTGCGAGCAGTAGGAGCAGTCCTCGGGGCAGAGCCCGCTCTTGAGGTTCACCAGGTAGTTGAGCTTGACCCGGCGGCCGAACCAGCGGCGGCGCACCTTGCCGGCCGCGGCGACCACGTCGAGCAGCTCGTCGTCGGTGGTGGCGAGGACGGCCAGGGCCTCCTCGCGGGTCGGGACTTCGCCGCGCAGGCCCTTGGCGGTGAGGGTATCGAGCAGATCCATGGGGCCGATCCTGCCTGCTGGCGCTCGAATGGCGCCAGAGCAAACCCACCAGAAGATCCCCGGAAGGATGTGCCGATTGCCACAGTGTCGAAGCTCACGGCGTCGGCGCTGGTCACGCGCTTGACGGCGGCGTCGGCGGACGGTTACCAGCGGGTAGGTCGGAGGCGGGGCGGGGGAAGATCGACAAGCGCCCGACCCAGTGACCAGGGCCACTCGGCGGATGCTTAGAATCTGCGCCATGACCACGCAGGGGGAGCGCACCCCGACTCCGGGAGAGGGCCAGGACGGCCGGGCAGGACAGCGGACCGGCGGGGGTGCCGGAGGGACCGGGGGTACCGCGGGCGCCACGGCGGCGGCCCGCAGGCGCGGCCCGCGGCTGACCGGCCGCCGGGCGGTCGGCTGGGTCGTCGTGATCGGTGTGGTCGTGGCCGGCGGCTGGGTCATCACCCGCCCCACGCCCGGCGACTACATACCCGGCCTGGGCCCGTCCAAGGCGGACTCCGCCCGCACGCCCCCCGTCGTCGGCTCCCCGCCGCCCACCACCGACCCCGAGGGCCTCAACGCCGACAACCTGTTCCCCGCCCAGCGCCCGGTCGAGGCGATCGGCTACAAGGCCCGGCGCAACGGCATCCGGCAGGGCGAGAAGTGCGACGAGGTGCTCCAGGACCGTACCCAGGAGCTGCTCAAGGACAGCGGCTGCCAGGCCTATCTGACGGTCAGCTTCACCGGTGTCGACCGCCCGGTGCTCTCCAGCGTCACCCTGCTGCGCTTCGCCGACCCGTCCACCGCCGCCAAGGCCGCCGACGCCCTGCGCTCCAAGCCCGGCGCGGTCGCCTTCATCCTCGCCGACACCAACATCGCGCCCGCGCAGTCCGGCGGCGGCAAGCCCGGCAGCGAGGCCCGGATCGAGGCGGTCGGGCACTACGTGACCGTCGCCAGCTCCCGCCCGGCCGGCGCCACCGCCCCCGGCACTCCCGGCGCCACCGGCCCGACGCCGACCTCCACCGGCAGCGGCGAACCGAACCTGGACGAGGCCACCCGCGCGCTGTCCTACGCGGCGGGGCAGCCGTTCGTCTGGATGTAGAGCGGCGGTGTGACGAACGGCCAGGGGCCCGGCGCGGATCGCGCGCCGGGCCCCTGGCCGTTGTAGAGGCGCAGGTCAGCCGCCGATCCGGTACAC